>JAXDPV010000169.1:0-16140 GCA_034668185.1 Actinomycetota bacterium | reverse complement strand
GTGAGATCCGGCACCCAAAAGCCGGTGTGAGCGCGCACGCGCCGCCGGTCCTGCCGGTGGCCGCCCAGCGCGGCGGCGCGGTGGAGGCCGAGCTACGGCCGTTGGGCGGGGACGGCCAGTTGGTCGGGTGGTTCCGGCTCGAGGGCGGGAAGCACCGGGGCGCGGTGGGCACGGTCGAGGGCGAGACCATCGCCCGCTTGGTGACGACCGCGGTCGACGCCGGGGTGCCCATCGTCGGCGTGCTGTCGACATCGGGCGCCGACGTGGCCGAAGGCGTGGCCTCGCTGCACGCGTGGGGGCGGATGGCCAGGGCGTTGGCGTCGGCCAGCGGCGTGGTGCCGGTGGTGCTCGTCGTCATCGGTCCCGCAGTGTCGGGGCCGGCGCTGCTGCTCGGGCTTGCCGACGTGGTCGTGATGACCAACGACGCCTTCGCCTACGTGAGCGGGCCCGACGCCGTGGCCCGGTTCACCGGCGTGGCGTCGACCAACGAATCGCTGGGCGGCGCGTCGATGCACGCGCTGCGCAGCGGCGTGGCCTCGCTGCTGGCCGAGGACGAGGACGAGGCCTTGGCGTTGGCCTTCGACGTGCTCTCGTTCCTGCCACCGAACAACGCCACGCCACCGCCGACGTTCCGGTGCGACGACCCCGTCGACCGCCCGTCCCGTCGTGCCGCTGACGCCGTGCCGGCATCGTCGACGGCGTCGTACGACGTGCGCACGGTGATCGACGACCTGTGCGACGACGGTTGGTATCTCGAGCTGAAGGAGCGCCACGCGCCCAACGTCGTCGTCGCCCTCGGTCGCATCGACGGCCACCCGGTCGGGTTCGTGGCCAACCAGCCCTCGCAGTTGGCGGGCACGCTCGACATCGAGGGTTCGCAGAAGGCGGCCCGCTTCGTCCAGTGGTGCGATGCCTTCGGCCTGCCGCTGGTGTCGCTGGTCGACACGCCCGGGTTCCAGCCGGGCAAGGACATCGAGTGGCGGGGCATGATCCGCCACGGCGCCCAGCTCGTCCACGCGTACGCGGCGGCGTCGGTGCCCCGGATCTGCGTCATCCTGCGCAAGGCCTACGGCGGCGCGTACATCGTCATGGACTGCAAGACGATGGGCAACGACTTGTGCATCGCCTGGCCCAACGCCGAGATCGCGGTGATGGGTCCTGCCCAGGCGATCCAGGTGCTGCACGGCCGGCGGCTGGCCGAGGGTTCGGAGGAGCGGCTGGCGTTGGAGGCCGACTACGCCGAGCGCTTCTGCACGCCCGAGATCGCGGCTTCCCGTGGGTACGTCGACTCGGTCGTCGATCCGTTGACCACCCGCTCGGTGTTGGCGTCGGCCCTGGGCGCGCTGGCCCACAAGCGCGACCACTCGCCCAGGCGCCGTCACTCGAACGGTCCTCTCTAGGAAGGTTCTCCTCGTGTTGCTCGAAGGCAAGAAGCTGTTGATCACCGGCGTGTTGACGGACGACTCCATCGCCTTCGGCGTGGCCCGGCTGGCGTTGGAGCAGGGGGCCGAGGTCGTGCTGACGTCGTTCGGCCGGGTGATGCGCTTGACCGAGCGGGTGGCCCGCAAGCTGCCGTCGCCGGTCGACATCCTGGAGTTCGACGTGCAGGACCCGTCGCACGTTCCCGCGTTGACCGAGGCGCTCGATGCGCGTTGGGGCCGCTTGGACGGCGCCCTGCACGCCATCGCCAACGCCAACCCGGAGACGTGCCTCGGCGGCGACATCTTGAAGGCCCAGTGGTCGGACGTGGGCGCGGCGCTCGAGGTCTCGGCCTATTCGTTGAAGGCGTTGGCCGATGCGTGCGTGCCGCTGATGAAGGCTGCCGGCGGCGGGTCGATCGTGGGGCTCGACTTCGACGCCTCGGTGGCCTGGCCGGTCTACGACTGGATGGGCGTGGCCAAGGCCGCCCTGGAGTCGACCTCCCGGTACCTGGCCCGCGACCTCGGTCCGCTGGGCATCCGGGTCAACCTGGTGGCGGCCGGGCCGCTGCGGACGATGTCGGCCAAGTCGATCCCCGGGTTCTCGCAGTTCGAGACCACGTGGACGGCCCGGGCGCCGCTGGGCTGGGACCTGCGGGACACGGGCCCCGTGGCCAAGGCCTGCTGCGCCCTGCTCTCTGACTGGTTCCCGGCCACGAGCGGCGAGATCCTGCACGTAGATGGGGGCTTTCACGCAGTTGGTGCCTAGTGACTAGTTAGATCGGGCCACGGCCAAATGGGGCGAACGAGTCATGGCCTAGACGGCGCCTGGCCCTTACGGTGGATGTCGGAATGGCAGAACTCCGCCCCTCGGGCTCCTCGCATTTCCGCATGGTCGCCATGGCCGTGTCGGCGACCCTCGCCCTGGCCGTGGTGGCCATGGGCGTTCGTATCGGGACGTCGGGGTTCGGGGCCGGGGGCGAGCGTTCGCCGGCCGATGCCGCCGCCCAGGCTGCGGCCGCAGTGGTCGATCCTCAGGCGTTGGGCGGTACCGGCGCCGGTGGTGCCGTGACCGTCGGCGGGCTTGCCGGCGCCGTCCCGGCGGGGCGCTTGGTGCTGTCGACGGCCGGGCTGTCGGCCGGCGGCGCCGGTTCCCTCGGCGGTCGTGGCGGCGCTATCAGCGGTGACGGCGCCACGACGACCTCGCCGCCGACGACCCAGCCGCCGGGCACCCTGTTCACCCTCCCCGACCCCAACAACGTCAAGGCCCCGGACACCGGTGGTGGCGGCGGGACGCCCGGTCCTCCAACCGGTGGTGGCGGCTCGGGCGGTGGCGGCTCGGGTGGTGGGCCCGTGCCCATCCCCCCGATCCTCAAGCCGCTCCTCGACCCGTTGAGCGTGCCCGCTTCGTCTTCGTCTTCGTCGCCCGTGACGGTGGCGTCGCTGGTCGACGGGGCGCTGACCGCCGTCGGCCTCTGAGCCGGCTCGTCGCCCGTCAGGCGACGGGGACGCTCGGGACTTCGGTCCTGGCGATGACCTTGTCGACGAAGCCGTAGGACGCGGCCTCTTCGGCGGTGAACCAGCGGTCGCGGTCGGAGTCCTCTTCGATGCGCTCGACCGGCTGGCCGGTGTGGAAGCTGATGCGCTCGGCCATCATCCGCTTCATGTAGATGATCTGCTCGGCCTGGATGGCGATGTCGGCGGCCTGGCCCTGGAACTGGCTGGACGGCTGGTGCATCATGACCCGGCTGTGGGGCAGGGCGAAGCGCTTGCCGTGGGTGCCGGCGCACAGCAGGAACTGGCCCATCGATGCGGCCAGGCCCAGGCAGACGGTGCTCACGTCGCAGGGGACGTACTGCATGGTGTCGTAGATGGCCAGGCCGGCGGTGACGCTGCCTCCGGGTGAGTTGACGTAGACGGCGATGTCCTTGTCGCTGTCCTCGGCCAGCAGGAGGAGCTGGGCGCACACGACGTTGGCGATCTGGTCGTCGATGGCGCTGCCCAGGAACACGATCCGCTTCCTGAGAAGCTGCTGGAACAGGTCCCAGCCGGCCACGTCGCCGGGGCCGGCCATGGTGGGCACGATGAGCGAAGACATGCCCCCGAGGCTACCCCCGCTCGTCGCCCAAAGAATTTTCTCGGGCTGACGTTTAGATGGCCGGCGGTCGGGGGCAGAACCTGGGCCAGACGGTCCCCCTGACTTCCCGCCGGTCAGGGGGATCGTCGCGTCTGGCCTTCGGTCACTTCTGGTCGCCAAGTCCGCCCGATCGGCGCCCTTTGGCGACCACAAGCACCCGATGGTCATCGTCCTACGATGGCCTCTCACCACCCTTGCGGGCGTGGCGGAATTGGCAGACGCGCCGGGTTTAGGTCCCGGTGTCGAAAGACGTGGAGGTTCGAGTCCTCTCGCCCGCACGTTCCCACGGGCGTGGCGCGCTACGAGCCGACGCGACCCATGTCGGCCACGAGCATGGCCAAGAGCACGGCCCAGGCCACCGTGCCCACCGCCAGGCCGAGGCCGGCCCAGCGGGCACGCCGGACCAGGACGAGGACGGCCGAGGCGGCGAGCAGCACGGCAAACGGGAGCCAGGCGACGAAGACCGGCGACAACCGGAACAGGCCGGTGGCGAGGAACGGGGCGGCGGCGAGGCCGGCGGCGAACGTGAGGGCCGCGAGCGGGACACCGGCGGAACGACCGGCGACGGCGCCCACAGACATGCCGCCTTTCTAGCCCCCGCTACCCTGGCGGGAGATGCGGACGAGCGTCACGAGGGTGTTCGGGTTCGAGGCGGCCCACCAGTTGCCGTGGCACGAAGGCAAGTGCAGGAACCTGCACGGCCACAGTTACCGGCTCGAGGTGACGGTCGAGGGGCTGATCGACGAACACGGGATCGTGGTCGACTTCGCCGACGTCAAGAAGGTCGTCGACCAGGAAATCGTCGACAGGTACGACCACCGGTACCTCAACGACCTCATCGACAACCCGACGGCCGAGAACCTGGCCCACGAGATCTGGAAGACGGTCGAGGCCGCGGGCATGGACGTGAGCCGCATCCGGCTCTGGGAGACGGCCGACAGCTTCGTCGAGGTCGTCCGCTGAGCGCCGGCGGCAACGTCGTCGTCCTCTCGGGCGGGCTCGACTCGACGGTGTGCCTCGCCCTGGCCGCCGAGGACAACCACCCGAGCCAACCGCTCGTCGCCCTCACCTTCGACTACGGCCAGCGCCACCGGGTCGAGTTGCAGAGGGCCGAGGCCGTCGCCAGCCACTACGGCGCCGAGCACCTCGTCGTACGACTCGACACGACCCAATGGGGCGGCTCGGCCCTCACCGACGTCACCATCGACGTGCCCGAAGCGAGCGACGCCGACAACACCGACATCCCCACCACGTACGTGCCGGCGAGAAACCTCATCTTCCTCAGCGTCGCCCTGGGCGTCGCCGAAGCCAGAGACCTGGACACCGTCACCATCGGCGTCAACGCCCTCGACTACTCGGGCTACCCCGACTGCCGCCCCGAGTTCCTCGAAGCCTTCGCCGCCACCGCGGCCAAAGCCCTCAAGCGGGGCGTCGAAGGCAGGCCGGTCACCATCGACGCGCCCCTCCTCCACCTCACCAAGGCCGACATCGTCCGCCTCGGCACCAAGCTCGACGCGCCCCTCGAGCTCACGTGGTCCTGCTACCGGGGCGGCGAACGACCCTGCCAGCGTTGCGACGCCTGCGTCCTCAGGCGACGGGGCTTCGAAGAAGCCGGCGTCGACGACCACGCATGACCAACGCCTGGCCTCCCCCGCCGCCGCAGTACGGGTCGCCCTTCCCCCAAGCCCCGCGGCGGGGCCCGTCGACCGCCGCGCTCGTCATCGGCGGCGCCGGCCTGTTCATCGCCGGCGCCATCGCCTCGTTCGTCGGCCTGGCCATCATCGGCGTCCTCCTCGGCAGCACGACCGACAACGCCGGCACCGGCGTCCACGCCGCCGACGTCCGCACCTACGGACCGGGCGGCGACCTCGAAGCCTTCGCCCTCGCCCCCGGCCAATGCGGCCCCGCCGACCTCGACGACGTGGCCGCCATCCCCGAGGGCACCAACGTCGACTGCACCAGCGAGCACATCATCGAGGCCTACGCCACCCTCCAACCGCCAGGCCCGGCGGCCGAACCCACCGCCGCCTTCGAGCACGACGACCTCGCGGGCTTCGCCGACCAAGCCTGCTACGTCGCCTTCGCCCCCTACGTCAAGACCGCCTACGCCGACAGCGACCTCGACTACCTCCCGGTCATGCCGTCACGCCAAGCGTGGAGCGCAGGCGCCCGCACCATCACCTGCGTGCTCTTCCACTACGACGGCAACGCCCTCACCGAGACGGCCCGCGACTCCAACTCCTGAAGCGGCATCGACCCGGGCGCTGCGCCCGAGCGGGCCAACTCGCCGGCCACCGACTGCAACAGCGCGTTCACCGGCGTCGCCACACCGAACAACCGGCCGAGCAAGACGATCTCGCCGTTCAAGTAGTCGGCCTCGATCGAACCCGTGCCCCGGGCCAGGCTCTGCCACGACGAGCTCCCTTGGCGGCCGACGGGCGTGAGCAACGAACCCCGCCGCTCGCGGTCCTCCTCGTCGGACGCGTAGTCGATGCCCGCAGCCGAGAAGCACGCCACCGCCTCGGCCCGGGCCGCGACACCCAACGCGCTGCCACGGGCCCCGGAGCCGCACGCCGCCTCCAGCGCGTTGCCCAGGTTCATCAAGAGCTTGGCGTGCTTCCGGCGCATCACCGAAGGGTCGGCCACCGAGCTGAACGTCGACGCCGACAGGTCGGCGGCCACACCGACGCACACGTCGTCGACCCCGCCCGGGTAACGGCCGAGATCCAAGATCCCCGACACCGGCGACGAGCTCACCTCGACCACGCCGGGCGACAGGTGCGCCGCCGGCAACATCACGCACATGGCGTAGGCCCGCTCGAACAACCGCAAGGCGAGGCGCTCGTTCTCGACCCCGTTCTGGGCGCACACCACCGGCGTCGACGGAGGCGCCACCGCGGCCAGGGCCAATAGCGCCGCCGCCGAATCCTGGGTCTTGGTGGCCATCACCACGACGTCGTCGGGGCCCCACGCCACCTCGTCGGGGCGGGACACGCACGGAGCAGTCACCACGGCCTCGCCGTCCGCCGACCGGAGACGGAGCCCGCCGGCCCGGATCGCCTCGCCGTGCGAACCCCGAGCGACCAGCACGACGTCGTGCCCGTGCTCGAACAGCCGGCCGCCGATCGTCCCCCCGACCGCCCCCGCCCCCACGACCACGTAACGAACGCCCATCCGCAGATGCCTAGCGTACGAACGTGCTCGTGGTCTCCGAGGTCTTCGGCCCGACGTTCCAGGGCGAGGGCCCTTCCATCGGACGGCGGGCCGGCTTCGTGCGACTCGGCCGCTGCAACCTCGCCTGCACCTTCTGCGACACGCCCTACACCTGGGACTGGGCCAACCACGACCCCGCGGTCGAGCTCCACCAACGAGCCGTCGACGACGTGGCCGAACAACTCCTGGCCATGGACGTACCCCTCGTCGTGATCACCGGGGGCGAGCCCCTCCTCCAACAACGCCACCTCCCGCCGCTGCTCGACGCCCTCAACGGCATCGACGTCGAGGTCGAGACCGCGGGCACGATCGCCCCGACCGACGAGGTCGCCAGCCTCGTCACCAGATTCAACGTTTCGCCCAAGCTGGCCAACAGCGGCAACCCCGCGGACCGCCGCTACAAGCCCGACGTGCTCCACGCGTTCCAGGCCACGGGTAAGGCCGTCTTCAAGTTCGTGGTCGCCGCCGAGGCCGACTTCGACGAGGTCGACGCCATCGTCGCCGACAACGCCCTGACGGACATCTGGGTGATGCCCGAGGGGACCGACGCCGCCACCGTCGTCCGGCGCACGGCCGCCCTGGCCGAGCCGACCAAGGCCAGGGGCTGGAACCTCACGACCCGCCTCCACGTCCTCGTCTGGGGGAACGAGCGCGGCGTCTGACTACGTTGGGCCGATGGCCACACAACGCATCTCCTCGGGCTCGCCCTTCGAGCCGACCATCGGGTTCAGCCGGGCAGTGCGGGTCGGCGACCGCGTGCTCGTCTCGGGCACGGCTCCGATCTGGCCCGACGGCACCACCGACCCCGACCCCGAAGCCCAAGCGGCCCGCTGCCTCGAGATCATCGTGGCCGCCCTGGCCGAAGCCGGCGCCTCCGCCGAGGACGTCGTCCGCACCCGCACGTTCCTCACCGATCCCCAGGACGGCGACGCCGTCGGCCGGGCCCACGGCAAGGTCTTCGGCGACATCAGGCCGGCGTCGACGATGGTGGCGGTGGCCGCCCTCCTCCGCCCCGAGTGGAAGGTCGAGATCGAGGCCGAGGCGGTGATCGGCCAATGACCGTGGAAGGCGTCCGCCAGACCCCGGCCCTCCTCGTCGACCTGGCCGCGTTCGACGCCAACCTCGAGGCCATGACCAACGCCCTCCCCGGCGACCGCCTGCGCCCCCACGTCAAGGCCCACAAGTCCACGGCCATCGCCCAACGCCAGGCCGCGGCCGGCCACGGCAACTTCACCTGCGCCACCATCCGGGAGGTCGAGGTCATGGCCGCCGCCGGCCTCGGCGCCGACTTGCTCCTGGCCAACGAGGTGGCCGATGGCCGCCGCCTCGGCCGGGTCGTGATCGAGCACGGCGCCCGGGTCACGGTCGCCGTCGACAGCGAAGCCACCATCGAGGCGGCTGTCGCCGGAGGCGTCACCGACGTGCTCATCGACGTCAACGTCGGCCTCCCCCGCTGCGGCTGTGACCCCGAGGACGCCGGCCGCCTGGCCGACCTGGCCCGCAGCCACGGCCTCGAAGTGCGGGGCGTGATGGGCTACGAAGGCCACGTCGTCGGCCTGGCCGACCGGGCCGAGCGCGTCGAGAAGGTGGCCGTGGCCATGGAACTGCTGGTGCGGGCGGCCGAACTCGCCGGCGGCGACGTGATCAGCGCCGGTGGCACCGGCACCTACGACATCAACACCTGGGCCACCGAGATCCAGGCCGGTTCCTACGCCCTCATGGACACCGCCTACGGCGAGCTCGACGTCCCGTTCCAGCAGGCCCTCACGGTGCTGGCCACCGTCATCTCGGTGTCGGCCAAGTACGCCGTGGCCGACTGCGGACTCAAGGCCTTGAGCATGGACCACGGCCCGCCCACCATCGAAGGGGCCAAGGTGTGGTTCTGCTCCGACGAGCACATCACCTTCGCCCCCGAGGCGCGCCTTCGGGTCGGCGACCGCATCAAGGTCATCCCGGCCCACGTCGACCCCACCGTCGCCGTCCACGACCGCCTCCACGTCGTCGCCGGCGACGAGGTCGTCGACATCTGGCCCGTCGACATGCGGGGCTGGTGACGTTTGGGCGCGCTGAGTTCGCTATTGCGAAGTGAGCGCGCCCAAACGGCTGGCGAGGGAGCGGAAGGCGCGGCCGCGATGCGAGACGGCGTGCTTCTCGTCTGACGACATCTCGGCGAAGGTGCGGCCGTCGCCGTCGGCGGGGACGAAGACGGCGTCGTAGCCGAAGCCGGCTTCGCCACGGGGCGCGACCGCGATGACCCCGTCGACCACGCCTTCGGCCACGACCTCGCGGCCGTCGGGAAAGAGCGCGAGCGCGACCGTGCGGAAGCGGGCCCGGCGGTCGTCGACGCCGTCCAAGGCCGACACCAACTTGGCCACGTTGTCGGCGTAGGTCGCGTCCTCGCCGGCGTAGCGGGCGGAGTAGACGCCGGGCGCGCCGCCGAGGGCGAACACTTCGAGGCCGGTGTCGTCGGCCACGGCCGGCAGGCCGGTGGCGTCGACCAGGGCACGGGCCTTCAAGCGGGCGTTGTCCTCCAACGTCGAGCCGGTCTCCTCGACGTCGGCCACGTCGGCCGGCCGGGGTACGAGCTCGAACCCCACCAGGATGGCGGCGATCTCCGAAGCCTTGTCGGGGTTGGCCGAAGCCAGCACCAACCTCAAGGCACGCGGGCGGCCGGCGGCGTGGCCAGCAACGCAGCTTGGCGCTCGAGGATCTCGGCGATCCCGTGCTCGGCCAGGCCGAGCAGGTCGTCGAGCTCGCCCCGGGAGAACGGCATCCCCTCGGCCGTCCCCTGAACCTCGACGAACCGGCCGCTCGACGTCATCACCACGTTCATGTCGACCTCGGCCCGCACGTCCTCGGAGTAGTCGAGGTCGAGCATGGGCACGGCGTCGATGATGCCGACGGAGATGGCCGCGCACGCCTCGGTCAGCGGATGCGACTTCAACAGGCCCCGCTGCTCCAGCCGGGAACACGCATCGTGCAGGGCCACGTAGGCACCGCAGATCGAGGCCGTGCGGGTGCCGCCGTCGGCCTGCAGCACGTCGCAGTCGAGCACGATCTGCACCTCGCCCAACGCCACCATGTCGGTGACCGCCCGCAGCGAACGCCCGATCAACCGCTGGATCTCCTGGGTGCGCCCGGACTGCTTGCCCTTGGCCGCTTCCCGGTCGACCCGCTCGGGCGAGGAGCCCGGCAGCATCGAGTACTCGGCCGTGACCCAACCCTTGCCCCGGCCCCGCATCCACGGCGGCACCTTCTCGTCGACCGATGCGGTACACAACACCCGGGTGCGTCCCATCTCGACCAGGACCGAACCGGCGGCGAACTCGGTGTAGTCGCGGGTGAAGGTCAGTGTGCGGAGATCGTCGGGCTCGCGCCCGTCGCGCCGCGGGCTCACAGCTCGTAGACCGCGTGCTCGGTGGCGACGGTGACGGGCCCGCCGAAAGCCTCGCCGGCCTCGGCGGCGATGGCCTCGGGCGAGACGCCG
The DNA here is from genome assembly GCA_034668185.1 of Actinomycetota bacterium. Classification (GTDB taxonomy): domain Bacteria; phylum Actinomycetota; class Acidimicrobiia; order Acidimicrobiales; family CADCTF01; genus DATLED01. Next base: position 5,885 of record JAXDPV010000169.1, on the reverse strand, counting down.
GGCTGCAGGTGGGTGACGACCAGCTCGCGGGCCCTTGCCTCCCGCGCCGACCGTCCGGCTTGGCGTGCGCTCATGTGTTGGGCCCTTCCTTCCGAGTCCTTGAGGTAGGTCGCCTCGCACAGGGCGAGGTCGAGCCCGGGGCCGAGCTCGGCCAGCGACCAGCCGGGCCCGGAGTCGGCAGAGTAACCGAGGCTCTTGCCGTCGCCGTCCACCCGCAACGCCAACGTCTCGGGCGCGTGGTCGGTGCGGGAGAACGTCAACGTGAGCCCGCCCACCTCGACCCGGCTGCCGTCGCTGACGTCGTGCCAGTCGAGCGGGTCACGCGAGTAGTAGACGCCGTCCTGCACGGAAGCGGGTGCGTAGACCGGTACGTGCGGGCGGCGCAGGTAGTACTTGCAGGCGACGAAGAAGCCGGCCAGATCGGCGGTGTGGTCGGGGTGCTCGTGGGACAACACCACGGCGTCGACGTCGAGGAGGTCGACGTGGCGCTGGAGGTTGGCCATGGTGCCGCTGCCGGCGTCGACCCAGATCGTCGTGGTGTCGGAGCGCACGAGGTAGCCGCTGCACGCCTGCCCGGGCCCCGGGTAGCTGCCGCAGGCACCGAGGATGGTGAGACTCAGTCCCATGCGAACGCCTCAACGTCGTCGAGCTCGGGGCCGAGCAGCCGGCGCCCGAGGTCGCGGAACCAACCGGCGTCGCCCGAGGAGACGAAGCGGTGCTTGCCCTTGTTGGCCGTGCGGCGGACGATGCCCGTCTCCTCCATCAGGTTGCGGACCTCGAAGGCGGTCTCGTCGGCCGACGACACCAGCACCACTCCCCTCCCCATGACTTCGCCGATCGTGCGGGCGAGGAAGGGGTAGTGGGTGCAGCCGAGCAAGAGGGTATCGACCTCGGCCTGGCGCACGGGTTCGAGGAGGCGCTCGGCCAGCACCCGCACCTGGTCGCTGTCGGTCTCACCCCGCTCGACGAACTCGACGAAGCCGGGGCAGGCGCAGCACGCCAGCTCGACCGGCGCCCGGTGGGCGTAGACCGCCCGCTGGTACGCGCCCGAGGCCACCGTGCCGACGGTGCCGATGACGCCGATGCGCCGGTTGGTGGTGACCGCGATCGCGGCCCGCACCCCTGGGTTGATGACGCCGACGACGGGCACATCGAACTCGAACTGCAGCAGCTCGAGGGCGGCCGCGGCCGCGGTGTTGCACGCCACCACCACCAGCTTCACGTTGTAGGTCTCGACCAGGTGGCGCACGATCTGGCGGGAGAACTCGCGCACCTCGTCGAGGGGTCGCGGCCCGTACGGATAGCGGCCGGTGTCGCCGAAGTAGACGACGTCCTCGCCGGGCATGAGGTCGATCAGCGCGCGGGCGACGGTGAGGCCACCGAAGCCGCTGTCGAACATGCCGATGGGACGATCGTCCATTGCGCCCGCAGGTTAGGGCGCGGCGATGAGGTCGGCCGTGACGTCGGCGAGGGCCGGGCAGCCGGCCAGGGCCATGGCCAGGTCGAGCTCGGCGACGAGGGCCTGGAGCACGCCGGCCACGCCGTCGGCGCCACCGCTCGCGAGGCCCCACAGGACCGGCCGGCCGACGAGCACGGCCCTGGCCCCGAGGGCGATGGCCTTCAGCACGTCGGTGCCGCGGCGGACGCCGCCGTCGACGTAGACCTCGGCCCGGTCGCCGACCGCGGCCACGACTTCTGGCAGCGCGGCCGCGCCGCTCACGGCACCGTCGAGCTGGCGGCCGCCGTGGTTCGACACCACGATGGCGGCGGCGCCAGCCTCGACGCAGCGCAAGGCGTCGTCGCCCCGCAGCACGCCCTTCACCACGACGGGGAGCCCGGTGAGGTCGCGTAGCCAGCCGATGTCGGCGAAGGTCAGGGCTGGGTCCTGGTCGGCCAGGTTGCCCGGCCGGTCGAGCGACTCGATGGTGCCGAGGTTGGTGGGAACGACGAAGGAGTTGCGGACGTCACGCATCCGGCGGCCGAGCCTCGGCACGTCGGCGGTCAGCACCAGCGCCGTAGCGCCGGCGGCCACCGCCCGTTTCACCAGTTGCACGGTGAGGTCGCGGTCCTGCACGACGTAGGTCTGGTACCAGAAGGGCGCGCCGTCGAGGGCTTCGGCCACCGCCTCGACGGGCGTAGTCGAACGGGTCGAGAGGATGAGGAGGGCGTTGGCCGCCTTGGCGCCCCGGGCGGTCGCCACCTCGCCCTCGGGGTGGGCCATGCGGTGGAAGGCCGTGGGGGCGACGACGACCGGATGGCCGAACGTCGCGCCGAGCAACGTCACCCCCGGGTCGACGGTGCTGACGTCGTGCAGCACCCGGGGACGGAGCCGGATGCGGGCCCAGTCGTCGACGTTGGCGGCCAGGCTGAGCTCGTCGAAGGCGCCGCCGGCGTAGTAGTCGAAGACCTCGGGCGCCAGCAATTCACGGGCGGCGGCTTCGAGGGTGTCGAGGTCCATCAGCCCATCAGGTGGCGCTGGAGGAAGGTGTAGGTCAAGGCCCACATGGTCGCCTGCTGGAGCGCGTCGGCGGCGCCGCCGTGGCCGCCCTCGATGTTCTCCCAGTAGGTCACGTTGTCGTAGCCGAGCTGGCCCAGGGCGGCGGCCATCTTGCGGGCGTGGCCCGGGTGGACGCGGTCGTCGCGGGTCGAGGTGGTGAGCAGCAGCGGCGGGTACGCCCGGCCGGCCTCGATCAGGTGGTACGGCGAGAACGTGCGGATGAACTCCCAGTCCTCGGGCTTGTCGGGGTCGCCGTACTCGGCCATCCACGAGGCCCCGGCCAGGAGGTGGTGGTAGCGCTTCATGTCGAGCAGCGGCACCTGGCACACCACCGCACCGAACAGTTCGGGCGAGCGCACGTACATGTTGCCGACCAACAAGCCCCCGTTGCTGCCGCCCGAGATGCCGAGCTGCTTTGGCGTGGTCACGCCGGTGTCGATCAGGTCGCGCGCCACCGCCTCGAAGTCCTCGTAGACGCGATGGCGGTTCTCCCTCAGGCCGGCCTGGTGCCAGCGCGGGCCGTACTCCCCGCCGCCCCTGATGTTGGCCAGCGCGTAGGTGCCGCCCTTGGCCAACCACGACCGGCCGATGGTGCCCGAGTAGGCCGCGCTGTTCGAGACCTCGAAGCCGCCGTAGCCACCCAGCAACGTGGGCCCCGGTTCGCCGTTGCCGACGAGGAAGTAGGGCACGCGGGTGCCGTCGGCGCTGGTGACGAAGCGTTGGGTGACGGACAGGCCGGTGGCGTCGAAGCGGGCCGGCGCGACCCGCAACACCTCGGGCGGGCGGTCGTCGAGGGCGGTGACGTACAACGTCGAAGGCGTGACGAAGTCGGTGCCGACGAGTAGGCAGTCGTCGGACTCGTCGGCGTCCACGGCGGCCATGGCCACGCTCCACGCCGGCGGCGCGTTCCGGTACGGCCGGCGGGCCCAACCGTCGGCCGGGTCGCAGACTTCGAGGCGGTCGCGCACGTCCTCGTGGATGCGGAGGACGAGGTGGTTGCGGGTCCAGTTGTGACCGGCCAGGGCCGCGGTGTCGGTCGGCTCGAAGACGGGCACGACGTCGCGGCCGCCGGCGAGGTAGGCGTCGAGGTCGGCGGCCAGCAACGAGCCACCGGCGTAGGCCGTCCCGCCGATGGTGCAGTCGGTGCGGGGATAGACCAGCAGCCAGCGCTCCCTGACCAGGACGTCGGCGTGGTGGGGCACGTCGATCTCGACGAGCTCGCCGTCGCGCAGGATCCACTTGCGGGAGTTGTAGAAGTCGAGGGAGCGGCGGAAGACGTGGTGGTGATGGCCGGGCAACGTGCCCACGCCGGCGCTCACGCTGACGTCGTCGACCTCGCCCTCGAACACGATCGGGGCGTCCTCGAGCGGGGTGCCCCGCACCCACTGGCGCACGGTGCGGGGGTAGCCCGACTTGGTGAGCGACCCGGGCCCGAAGTCGTGGCCGACGTAGACGGTGTCGTCGTCGATCCATGCGAGCCAGCCCTTGGCCAGCGGACGCTCGAAGCCGCCCTCCTCCGCCGGGACGAAGCGCTTGTCGACCATGTCGAACTCGCGGGTGACGTCGGCGTCGGACCCGCCGGGCGACAGGTCGACCAGCATCCGGCGGCGGTCGGGCCGGCGGCTCGTCATGGCGTGCATGACCCACGACTCGCCCTCGGCCTCGGCCAGCGCGTCGACGTCGAGCACGACCTCCCACTCGGGATCGCCGGCGCGGTAGTCGTCCCACGTGGTGCGGCGGAGCAGGCCACGGCGGTGGGAGGCGTCGGTCCAGAAGTTGAGGACGGTGTCGCGGTGGCGTGACGGCATGGCGATGCGGTCGTCGGCCTCGAGCACCTCCAGGATGTCGGCCCTGAGGCCTTCGAACTGCGGAGCGGCAAACAGGTCGGCCTCGGTGCGGGCGTTCTGCTCCTTCACCCAACCGAGGGCATCCTCACCCTCGACGTCCTCGAGCCAGGCCCACGCGTCGGTCACGGCGCGAGGATACGGGCATGGCGAAGACCGACGACGTCGTTTCTCTTCTGCAGCAACTCATCCGCAACGGCTGCGTCAACGACGGCAGCGGCGGCAGCGCGACCGGCGGCGAGACCCGCAACGCGGCGGTGTTGCGGTCGTATCTGGAAGGCGCGGGCGCGGACATGGAGCTGTTCGAGCCGTCGATCGACGGGCGGGGCTCGCTGGTGGCCCGCATCGAGGGCTCCGACCCGGCGGCCCCTTCGCTGTGCCTGATGGGCCACACCGACGTGGTGCCGGCCAACCCCGACACGTGGCGGCGCGACCCCTTCGGCGGCGAGCTGGTGGACGGCGAGGTGTGGGGCCGGGGCGCGGTCGACATGCTCAACCAGACGGCGGCGATGGCGGTGGCCTTCCGGTCGCTGGCCGAGTCGGGGTTCAAGCCCCGGGGAACGCTGGTGTACCTGGCCGTGGCCGACGAGGAGGCCGGGGGTCGCCACGGCGCCGGGGCGATGGTCGAGGGCCACGCCGATGCGGTCGTCACCGACTACTGCCTCACCGAGTTCGGGGGCTTCGTCGACCGGGCCGGGCGGGTCTCGGTCGGGACGGCCGAGAAGGGGGGCGCGCCGCTGACCTTGATCGTGAAGGGCCGGGCGAGCCACGGCTCGGTGCCCTGGGGCACGGACAACGCGCTGGTGACCGCGGCCGAGGTCGTGCGCCGCATCGCTTCGGTCCGCGGCCCGAGCGCCATCACCGAGACATGGCGGGAGTGGGTGCTGGCCCAGGGCTACGACGACTCGTTGACGGCCACCTTGCTCGATCCCGATGCGCTGTGGGACGCGCTGCCGACGATGGCGCCGGGGTTGGCCGGTCATGCGCACGCGTGTACCCACCTGACGGCGGCGCCGACGATCGTCCTCGGCGGCAAGTCGCAGAAGATCAACGTCATCCCCGACGAGGTGCGGCTCGGCATCGACGTGCGCCTGTTGCCCGGCCAGGGCGAGGCTGAGGTGCGGACGTTCATCGCCGACGTCCTCGGCGACGACCTCTCCGACCGGGTCGAGGTCGACCTGCGCTACGCCCGCAGCGGCACCTTCTCGCCGACGAACACGCCGTTGTGGGCCTCGATGGAACGGGCGGCGCAGCGGGCCAACCCGTCGGCCTCGTTGCTGCCGTCGATGGCGTCCGGCACGACCGACGCCCGCTTCCTGCGTCCGGCGGGCGTGGTCACCTATGGCTTCGGGCTGTTGAGCAACAAGGTCTCGCCGGGCGAGTTCTGGGCCCGGTTCCACGGCAAGGACGAGCGGATCGACCTCGAGTCGCTGGAGCTCTCGACCGACCTGTGGGAGTGGATCAGCCGCGACTTCCTCGGCTAGTCGCTAGAAGTAGATGATCCGGCGGGCCCGCTCGACGACGGCGTCGATGTCGTCGGTCCA
>JAXDPV010000168.1:0-4571 GCA_034668185.1 Actinomycetota bacterium | reverse complement strand
TCGGCCATGGGCGAGCGGCAGATGTTGCCGGTACACAGGAGGAGGACGTCGATGGGGCGAGGTTACCTTGTGGGGCGTGCAACTCGACCCTCGCTTGCCCGTGATCGTGGGCGTCGGCCAGACGTCTTCCAAGCCTTCGGCGTGGGCCGACGACTTGCCGTCGCCGCCTTCGCTGATGGCTGCTGCGCTCGAGTTGGCGGCCATCGACAGCGGCGCCGGCGAGCGGCTGTTGAAGGCGGCCGATTCGCTGCAGACGGTCGAGGCCATGTCGTGGCGGGCCCCCGACCCGGCGGGGTTCGTGGCCTCGCTGTTGGGGCTGTCGCCCCGTGAGCGGGTGCGGACGACGACCGGCGGCAACAGCCCGCAGACGTTGGTGAACCAGGCTGCGTCGGCCATCGCTTCCGGTTCGCTCGACGTGGTGTTGATCACCGGGGCCGAGGCCATGTACTCACGTCGGCTGGCGGCGAAGGCCGGGGTCGACACCGGTTGGCCCAAGCAGGACGAATCTGCTGTGCCGAGTCGTGTCGTGGGGGTGGCCGCCGACCAGCCGGGCACGTCGGAGTTCGAGATGAAGCGTTCTCTGGTCGTGCCCACCCAGGTGTATCCCGTCTTCGAGTGCGCGCTGCGGGCCGAGGCGGGTGCGTCCGTCGAGGAGCACCAGGTGCGGGTGTCGGAGTTGTGGTCCCGCTTCTCTTCGGTGGCCTCGACCAATCCCTACGCGTGGTCGCCTTCGCCGTTGACGGCCGAAGAGATCCGCACCGTCGGCCCCGACAACCGGATGATCGGCTTCCCCTATCCGAAGCTGATGAACTCCAACATCCAGGTCGACCAGGCCGCCGCGCTGATCGTGTGCTCGGTCGAGGCCGCTCGCTCGGCCGGCGTCCCCGAGGACCGTTGGGTGTTCGTCCACTCCGGCGCCGACGCCCACGACCATTGGTTCCCCTCGAACCGTTGGTCGCTCGGCCGCTCCCCCGCCATCGCCGCGTGCGGTGATCTCGGCTTGGCGCTGGCCGGCATCGGCGTCGACGACATCGCCCACCTCGATCTCTACTCGTGCTTCCCTTCGGCCGTCGAGGTGGCCGCGCTCGAGCTCGGCATCGACGCCTGGGACCCGTCCCGTGTCCCCACCGTCACCGGCGGCCTCTGCTTCGCCGGCGGGCCCGGCAACAACTACGTCACCCACTCGATCGCTTCGATGGTCGACCGCTTGCGTTCCGACGCGGGTTCCTACGGCCTCGTCACCGCCAACGGTTGGTACCTCACCAAGCACGCCCTCGGCATCTACTCCACCACTCCCCCGGCCGCCGGCTTCCGCTGGGCTTCGGGCCAGGACACCGTCCACGCTTCGCCTTCGCGCGACGTCGCCGTCGACTACTCGGGGCCCGCGGTCATCGAGGCCTACACCGTCCTCCACGACCGCGACGGCTCCCCCAACCTCGGCATCGTCGCCTGCCTGTTGGCCGACGGCCGCCGCACCTGGGCCAACACCACCGACCCGTCGTGCTTGCACGCCCTCACCACAGAAGCGTGCGAACACCGCGCCGTCACCATCGACCGTTTGGGCGCGCTCACTTCGGAATAGCGAAGTCAGCGCGCCCAAACGTCGAGCGGGCCTTGGCGCAGCACGGTCAGTTCGCCGCCGACGAGGGAGACGACCGTCGAAGGTGCGCCGTCGCAGACGCCGCCGTCGACGACCAATGCGAGCTCGTCGCCGAAGACGGCGGCCACGCCGGCGGCGTCGGTCGGGGTGGGCTCCTTGTGGCGGTTGGCGGAGGTGGTGGCGAGGGGGCCGACGTCGGAGGCGAGCGAGCGGACGAGGTCGTGGTCGGGGCAGCGGATGCCGACGGTAGAGGGGTCGCCGCCGAGGTCGAGGTCGACGCCGGCGGCGCGGGGCAGGACGATCGTGAGCGGGCCCGGCCAGAAGCGGTCCATGAGTCGAGAGGCCTGTTCGCCGACGGAAGCCAAGCGCCGCGCGTCCTCCGGCGAAGCGATCAACACCGCGATGCTGACCTCGCGGGGCCGGTGCTTGAGCGCGAACAAGCGGTCCATGGCGCCCGGCACCGTCGGGGATACGGCCACGCCGTAGACGGTGTCGGTCGGTATGGCGACCACCAAGCCAGAACGCAGCGCGTCGAGACAGGCGTTCACGCCCGGGCCACCAACATCCGTTCCCGCCCGGCCAGATCCAACCGGATCTCGGCAAAGGCGAAGCCGGCGTCACCCGCCAACGACAAGACGTCCGCCGACTGGTGGGGAGCGATCTCGACCACCAGCGAACCGCCCGACGGCGACAACCACGACGGCGCCTCGGCAACGATCGTGGCCACGTCCTCGAGCCCCGTCGGCCCGGCCCGCAGCGCCGACGAGGGCTCCCACTCCGCCACCTCGTCAGGCAACGACTCGTCGGAGGCGATGTACGGCGGGTTCGACACCACCAAGGACACCTTGCCCCGCATCAGCGGCGGCAGCGCGTGGAACCACGGCCCCTCGACCAACCGCACCCGCCGCGCCGCCAACGTGCCCAGGCCGGTCACGTTGGCCTCGGCCACGGCCAGCGCGTCAGCGGAGACGTCGGTGGCCCACACCGTCGAGCCCGGCGCCTCCAACGCGATCGACAACCCGATGGCGCCAGACCCCGTACCCAGGTCGACGACCACAGGACGGCGCCCGTAACGGGACAGCTCGGCCAGCGCGACCTGCACGACCATCTCCGTCTCCGGCCGGGGGATCAGCACCCGACGGTCGACGAACAGGTCGAGCCGGCGGAAGCCCCAGCTCCCCACCACGTACTGCAACGGCTCCCCCGCGGCACGGCGCTCGACCATCGCCAGGAAGAACGGCCCGGCCCGGGAAGACACCTGCTCCTCCAACGCCAGGTAGTACTCGGAACCCTCGTAGCCCGAGGCCCGCTCCACCAACCGCCGAACCTCCGACGCCGGCAACCCCGACGACGCCGAAGCCTCGTCGGCCAACTCCCGCCAGGTGGTCACCCCCCGCTGAGTTGGCGGGCCCGCTCGTCGGCGATGAGCGCGTCGGTGACTTCGTCGAGCTCGCCCGCGCCCAAGATCTTGTCGAGCTTGTAGAGCGTCAGGTTGATGCGGTGGTCGGAGACCCGGTTCTCCTTGAAGTTGTAGGTGCGGATCTTCTCGGCCCGCCCGCCGCCGCCAACCTGCGAGCGCCGTTGATCGGACAGCTCGGCCGTCAGCCGATCCTGCTCGAGCTTCAACAAGCGGGCCCGCAACACCACCAACGCCTTGGCCCGGTTCTGGATCTGGCTCTTCTCGTCCTGCATCGCGACCACGACGCCCGTCGGCCGGTGGGTGATGCGCACCGCCGAGTCGGTGGTGTTCACGCTCTGGCCGCCCGGGCCGCTCGACCGGTACACGTCGATGTCGAGGTCGGCAGGGTCGATCTCGAAGTCGACCTCCTCGGCCTCGGGCAGCACGGTCACCGTCGCCGACGACGTGTGTACCCGGCCCTGGCTCTCGGTGGCCGGCACCCGCTGCACCCGGTGGACGCCGCCCTCGAACTTCATCTTCGTCCAGACGTCGTCGCCCTTGATGAGCAACACGACCTCGTTGTAGCCGCCCATGTCCGACGGGTCGGAGGACAGCACCTCGAACTTCCACCGCTGCCGCTCGGCGTACCTCGAATACATCTCGAACAGGTCACGGGCGAAGAGGTTGGCCTCCTCCCCGCCCTCGGCCCCCCGGATCTCGACGATGACGTTCTTGTCGTCGTTCGGGTCCTTGGGCAGGAGCAAGACGTTGAGCTCCTCCTCCAACGACGCCATGCGGGCCTCGGCCTCGTGGGCCTCGTCGTGCATACCCAGCTCCTTGGCCACGGCCAGGTCTTCCGACGCCGACCGGTACTGCCGGTAGGCCAGCACGATGGGCTCGAGCACCTTGTGGCGGCGCGACTCGTCCCGCAGCCGGCGCTGGTCGCTGAGCACGGCGTTGTCGCTCAGGCGCGCCAGGACGGCCTCGTACTCCGTCTCCAGGTCGGCCAGCCGTTCGAGCACGGCGATCAGGTTAGGTGCGCCACCCGCGCTCGACGGTAACGACCGACGCCGGCACCGCCAGCGCGGCCACTAGGTCGCGGGTCACGCGGTGGTCGTCGCCCTCGGGCACGCACACCACCAGCCGGGGCTTGCGCCCGTCGGCCAGCCAGGCGTCGGCCGCCGCCGGCACGAGGTCGAGGTCGAGCCCGACCGAGCACACCACCAACACCGAGTCACCGGAAGCATCGACGCCGGCCGCGGGCGCAGGCGCCGGGGCCCGCAGGTCGTCGCGCACCACCGGCGACGGCACCGGATGGAGCGACGCCGCCCCCACCAGCGACGGCCGCTGGACCACGACCCACCGCAACCACCGCTCGGGCGCCAGGTGGAAGGCGGCGTGGCCCTCGCCGTCGGCGACCCGGTGCTCGGCCACGATCCGCACCACTTCGAACAGTTCCTCGAACCCCGCGGGCGCGTCGCCCCGCACCTCGTCGTGGGCGTCCCGGTCGTGCTTGCCAACCCCGACGGCCAACCTCGTTTGGGAAGCGCCAGTACGCAATGGCGTACTGGC
>JAXDPV010000167.1:0-6104 GCA_034668185.1 Actinomycetota bacterium | reverse complement strand
TGGCGGGCCGGGCTCAATCTGGCAACGCGAGCGGGGCGCTTCTCGCCGACGTCGACCTGGGTGCTGTCCGCCGGCCTCGGGCTGATCAACCTTGACGACGAGGTCCCCGCCTACGGCGCGACGTTGGCGGGCAGCCACGAGGACTCGGTGGTCCGGGTGAACGACCAGAGGACGGCGCGTGAGGTTCGCCGCCGCTGGTGGTCGGCGCTGTCGTCGTGGCAGGGCCCGGTAGGTCCTGGTCGGCCGCGGCGGGTCTCCGATCTCGCACGGGACGGGGAGGCGAGCATCGTCGTGTGTGCGGGTCCTGACTACCTGACCGCGAGCGCAGCCGAGCTCGTGGAGGTGTCGAGGGACCTAGGGCCCGGGCGGCTGCTCGTGTTCGGCTCGGGCGGACCTGAGGTCGGGCTGGAGTCGTCCTGGGTGCGGGTCCCGGGGCAGCTGCGACTTCGCTTCGGCGGGTCAATGTCCTCGACCGGCGTGCGCGTCGCGTCGGCGGTCGTTGACGAGTTCTCGAAGTCGGGTGAGTTCGACGGTGATGAAGCGCGGCGGCTGGTCGCTTCGTGGTGCGGTACCACGTCGCCGCTCCCTCGGTTCGAGCGCAAGAAGCTTTCCGACCGCGACATCGAATTGTGGATCACCTCGGATGTGGAGACGCACCCCGGCACGGTCAACAAGTCCGTGTCCCTTCGGCGCTTCCGTGACGAAGGCCTGGCGTGCGAGCAATCGCGCTTTGGGCGTCTTTACGACCGGGCTTCGGGGGCCGGCCGGTGAAGGTGCTCCGTCGTCGAGCGCTGTGCATCGAGCAGACGAAGTCGGGACCGCTGTACCTGTTGACGCTGCGAGCGGACGAGATCTTCGAAGTCGCCGAGGTCGCACGGATCAACCGGTCTCGATCGAACGAACTCATCGGCTACCAACGCGCTGAAGTCCGTCAGCACGTCGAGGACATCCTCGAGTACCTGAATGGCGATGTAGTTCTGTTCCCGAACTCTCTGATCCTCGCCCTGAGCTCCAACGTGCGGTTCCGGCGGAGTCGTGGCCCGGACAACGACGACGGCTTGGCCAAGGCGGGCGTCCTCGAGATCCCGATCCCGTCGAGCGACGGGCCGAAGGCGGCATGGATCGTCGACGGGCAGCAGCGGGCACTCGCTCTGTCCCGGGCGGAGCGTCGCGACCTACCTGTTCCGATCAGTGCGTTCGTCGCGGAGACCGTCAGCCAGCAGCGGGACCAGTTCCTGCGCATCAACAACGCGAAGCCGTTGCCTCGGGGCCTCGTCGCGGAGCTCCTCCCAGAGGTCTCGGTCCCCCTCCCGCGGACCCTCGCCGCGAAGCAGTTGCCGTCCGAGATCTGCGGCCTCCTGAACACGGAGACCGACTCACCGTTCTACGGACTGATCCGCCGGGCGTCGACGCCACGGGGTTCGGGCGCGGTCATCACCGACACGAGCATCATCGAGATGCTCCGGGAGAGCATGGGTTCGCCGGCGGGCTGTCTGTTTCCCTACCGGAACCTGGCGACGGGAGAGACGGACTTCGAGTCGATCTGGCGTCTGGTCGTCGTTTACTGGGACGGCGTCCGGGAGGCGTTTCCCGAGGCATGGGGATCGCCGCCGGAGCAGAGTCGCCTGATGCACGGAGTGGGGATCCGGGCGATGGGCCGCCTGATGGACAAGGTCATGGGGGCGGTGCGTCCGGCCGATCCCGACGCGGTGGCGCACGTGAAGGCAGCGATGGCGACGATCGCTCCTCACTGCCGTTGGACGAGCGGATCGTGGGACGAACTGTCGCTCCAGTGGAACGACGTCGAGAACACGAGCCGCAACCAGCGTCTCCTCGCGAATGTGCTCATCCGCCGCTACTTCGGGGCGGAGCACCGATGAGGTTCTTCTTTCCCGACAGCCAGGATCAGGTGGACCCGAGCTTCGACTTCGTCACCGAGCAACGGTCGATTCACCGAGTGCGTCAGCGCGACGACCGCTACGCGCACGAGATGATCTCCCCGACTCCGTACGACGGTCTCTTGGTCTCGAAGCCGATCGTCGATGGTCTGCCAGGCGCGAGCGGCAAGTACACCGGCGCACAGCGGAACCGCCTGTACCGAGAAGGTGCTCACCGGTTCTTCCGACTCGTGAACGGCGAGTCGAGGCTGCCGGTGATGGGTGACTGCGGCGCGTTCACCTACGTCCGCGAACACGAGCCGCTCTACACGGTCGACGAGGTCATCGACTTCTACGAGGGCTGTCGTTTCGACATCGGCATCGCCGTCGACCACGTCGTCTTCGGCTATGACGCCGCCCTCGATCGAGCGTCGGCGGCGGAGGTGCCGGCCGACTGGCGCTTCCGGCAGGAGCTCACCGTGGAGCTCGCCTCGTCGTTCTTGGCAGCTCACCGCCAGGGACGATGTGGGTTCGAGCCCGTGGCTGTTGCGCACGGTTGGAGCCCCAAGTCCTACGCCGACGCCGTGCGTCAGCTTCAGAAGATCGGCTACAAGCGCATCGCGATGGGCGGGATGGTGCCGCTCAGGACGCCCGACATCCTCGAGAGCCTGAAGGCTGTGCGGCGGGTCCTGCGAGCGCGGACCGAACTGCACCTGCTTGGCGTCACACGTACGGCCCACGTCCAACAGTTCGCGGCGTACGGCGTCACCAGCTTCGACAGCACGTCGCCGTTCCGCCAGTCGTTCAAGGACGACAAGGACAACTACTACTCCCTCGATCGGACCTACGTCGCGTTGCGCGTCCCGCAGGTTGATGGGAACACGAAGTTCCGAGCCCGTATCACCGCCGGCGCCGTCGATCAGCGCACGGCTCGACGACTCGAGCGAAGGTGTTTGCAGTTGCTTCGCCGCTTCGACGTCGACGGGTGCGGTGTGGGGTCCGTCGTGGATGCCGTGTCCAGCTACAGCCAGTTGCTCGGCGACATCAAGGACCGAAGTCAGGAGTACGCGGAGACCCTCGAGGCCCGGCCGTGGAAGGAGTGCACCTGCACGGTCTGCAAGGAGATTGGTATCGAGGTGATCATCTTCCGTGGCGCCGACCGCAATCGACGCCGCGGGTTCCACAACTTGTCCGTCTTTGCGCAGCGGCTCAGCCGTGAGCTCAACGTTGCGCCTGCCGCCCCGATCGGAGCCCGTCGTGGCTAGGACGAAGAAGCAGTACGAGCTCCGGCTGCCCGCGCTCGAGATCCGACAGGGACGGAAGCGTCGTCTGTACACCTTCGCCGTCGACGGGAAGAAGCTGCCGCTGTTCACGACCGTGAGCCGCGTCCGGCGTGATCAACAGCAGATCGAGGGCTATCAGCGACCGGAGGTCCTCGCTCACGTCCGGGCGATCCGGTCGTATGTCGAGTCGACCGACGCGATGATCCCGAACGCCATCGTCGTGGCCTTCGACACGAGGGTTCGGTTCGAGGCCACCGAGGCGAGCTTCGACGTCGGTTACGTGAAGCCGGGAGTCCTCGTGATCCCGATTGACGACGACCTTCCTGAGGAGGACAAGCCGGGCTGGATCGTCGATGGGCAGCAGCGCTGTGCTGCGGTGCGAGAGGCCGATGTCCGGAGTTTCCCGCTCTGCGTTACCGCGTTCATTACCGGCAGCGAGGGCGAGCAGCGGGCTCAGTTCATCCTCGTGAACTCCACCAAGCCGCTGCCGAAGGGCTTGATCTACGAACTGCTCCCGTCGACGGAAGGGCTCTTGCCGCCGACGCTGATGCGGAAGCGATTCCCGACGTTCCTCATCGAACGCCTGAACTACGACGAGGACTCACCGTTCCGGGGGATGATCCACACGCCGACCACTCCGGATGGTGTCGTGAAGGACAACTCCATCCTGCGCATGCTCGAGAACAGTCTCAGTGACGGTTGCCTCTACCACTACCGCGACGCCAACACGGGCACTGGCGACATCGAGGAGATGCTGCTCATCCTGAAGCCGTTCTGGCACGCGGTGAAGAAGGTTTTCGAGGACGCCTGGGACCAACCCCCCCGTCGTTCTCGGCTTATGCACGGCGTCGGCATCGCGAGTGTCGGCTATCTCATGGATGCCATCACCGATGAGTACATCGCTCGCGGCACACTGCCCGACGAGAGCGACTACATCGCCGAGCTTGATCCGCTTCGGGAGCTGTGCGCCTGGACGACTGGGTACTGGCAGCTGGGCCGCGACTCGCTCCGGCGATGGAACGAGCTGCAGAACACCTCCAAGGACATTCAACTGCTCACCAGCCATCTGCTGCGTGAATACAAGCGCGTCTCCGCCGACGCGAAGCGTCGGCGCTAGCACGTGCCGATCCAGGCGGCTGGCGTGGCTCACACAGATGCTGAGTGTTGTGAGGAGGTGCCTTCCAGTGCTCGCACCATCCACCACTCTCGAGCACATCGCTCCTACCGTCGGCTCATGCCGGAGTCGACCGCCTCGAGCAGGAGAGTGTCCACGGCTGTGCGACTCCCTGCCGAGCTCCACGCCGAACTCCAGCGACAGGCGAATGAGCGCGACGTGTCCGTGAACTTCCTGGTCACGCGAGCAGTCGACCACTACCTACGCGAGCTAGGTCCGGCGGACCCCCTGGCCGTTCAGAGTCGCGATGAGCCACAGGGAGTCCTCACATGACGAAACGAGCAGTCGTACTACTGAGCGGCGGCCTCGACTCCGCGACCGTCGCCGCCATTGCGCAGCGGGACGGCTTCGAGACATACGCACTCAGCTTCAGCTATGGGCAGCGGCACTCGGCCGAACTCGACGCAGCCCGAACCGTCGCCTCGGTCCAGGGAGTGAAGGACCACAAGATCGTTCCCATAGACCTTCGCGCCTTCGGTGGATCAGCGCTGACCGACGACATCCCTGTTCCCAAGGACCGGGCCGCCGCGGAGATGACCGAGGGCATCCCGGTGACCTACGTGCCGGCGCGCAACACCATCTTCTTGTCCTTCGGGCTTGCGTGGGCCGAAGTCCTCGGCTCGTCCGACATCTACCTCGGAGTCAACGCACTTGACTACTCCGGCTACCCCGACTGCCGGCCCGAGTACATCGAGGCCTTCCAGACCATGGCGCGGATCGCAACCAAGGCAGGCGTCGAGGGCTCAACGGAACTCCGCATCCACGCGCCGCTGGTCGCGCTTACCAAAGCCGAGATCATCACTCTTGGAACCGAACTCAGCGTCGACTACGCACAAACCGTCAGCTGCTACGACGCCGACTCGTCCGGTGCAGCGTGCGCTCGCTGCGACTCCTGCCTGCTCCGTCAGAAGGGCTTCGCCGAGGCCGGCATCCCTGATCCGACTCGCTACCAGGCTGCGTCCGGCGCGGCATGACGTACCTTGTGAAGGAGATCTTCTTCACACTCCAGGGTGAGGGGTTCAACACCGGAACCCCCGCCGTGTTCTGTCGGTTCACCGGGTGCAACCTCTGGACTGGCCGCGAGGAGCACCGCTCGATCGCTGTCTGTCAGTTCTGCGACACGGACTTCGTTGGCACCGACGGCGACGGCGGAGGCAAGTTCAGCTCCGCCATCGCGCTGGCCGAGGCGGTCGAGCGGGCGTGGGCATCGAGCGGGGCCGGCGATCGTCTAGTGGTCTGCACCGGCGGCGAGCCCTTGCTGCAACTCGACGAGCCGCTCGTCGATGCACTTCACGACCACGGCTTCCGAGTCGCGATCGAGACGAATGGCACGTGCCCATCACCAGCCGGCATCGACTGGATCTGCGTTAGCCCCAAGGCCGGCGCAGAGTTGGTGCTGACGTCAGGCGACGAACTGAAGCTCATCTATCCGCAGGATGGTCTCGATCCGGCCGACGTGGTCGGACTCGAGTTCGCGCATCGCTTCTTGCAGCCGATGGACGGTCCGGACCGCGAAAAGAACACCGGTCTGGCTGTCGCGTACTGCCTTGAGAACCCGCGCTGGCGACTCAGCCTCCAAACACACAAGTACCTGGGGATCCCATAGTGGAGATATTCAAGGAGTTCACGTTCGAGGCGGCCCACCGGCTCCCCAACGTTCCTCAGGATCACAAGTGCGCACGCCTACACGGGCACTCCTACCAAGTCGCGGTCCACGTCGTCGGCGACGACGACGAGAAGGCGGGGTGGGTCATGGACTTCGCCGACATC
>JAXDPV010000166.1:0-4898 GCA_034668185.1 Actinomycetota bacterium | reverse complement strand
TCAGCAGGCCGTCGCCGAGGCGCTTCACCAGGCGCCCGCCCCTCGCCTTGATGATCGGGCCCACCGTGCGGTGGTGGCCGGCGAGGAGGATGCTGGCGGCTTCGTCGCCTTCCCGCTCGGTCCACTCGGTGAAGCCTTCGAGGTCGGTGAAGACGACGGCGAGGCGGGTCGAGGTGCCGGGCGTCGCCTGCTCGTCCGCTTGCTCGCCGGCTTCGTCGGCCGCGGCCGACAGCGCCTGGATGGCCGACAGGCCGACCTGGCCGAGCAGCGACGGCTTGCGCTCGACCGACCGTTCGAGCAGGCGCTCGACGGCCCGCATCCTCGCCGCCCGGCCGGGGTTGGCGGCCAGCTCGGCCGCGATCTCCGGCTCCCGTTGCTGCAACTGTTCGAGGGCCCGCTGGACCAAGTGGGCCCGCGCCTCCATCAACGCCCGCCGGCCCACCCGCCTGGCCGCGCTCTCGTCCTCTTCCCCCGCCATCACCCGCCGACGCTACGCCCCCTCCCCTCCACCTCGCTTTCGCACACTCGAACCGGTGGGCGGGCACGCCAGTGTGCGAAAGCGGCGGGCTAGCGCCGGCTTTCGGCCACGGGCGCGTGCCCCGCCGCGCGCATTTGGCCGAAAGCCACCCGCTTTCCGTCACGAAAGCGGGGAGGGCCTACGCTCGACGGCCGTGGGCTCGATGGCGCCGGAAAGCCTGAACGACATCGGGGCCCGGGTGGCCGAGCGGATCGACGACCTGCTGGGGGCCGAGATCGAACGGTGGAAGGCGGTCGACGCCGACCTGGCCGAGCCGTTGCTCTCGCTGCGGGACCTCGTTCTGGCCGGCGGGAAACGGCTGCGGCCGGCGTTCTGCCATTGGGCCTTCGTGGGTGCGGGCGGCGACCCCGCCGACAAGATCGTGGTCGACGCCGGCGGCGCCCTCGAGCTGCTCCACACCTTCGCCCTCATCCACGACGACGTGATGGACGGGTCGAGCACGCGACGGGGCCTCAACTCCGTACACGTCGACTTCGAACGAAGGCACGCCGTGTCCGACTGGCGGGGCGAGGGCAGGCGGTTCGGCGAAGGCGTGGCCATCCTCGTCGGCGACCTCGCCTTCGTCTACGCCGACCTACTCCTGGCCGAAGCGCCACCCAAGGCCATCGACGTCTTCACCGAGCTCAGGCTCGAAGTGAACATCGGCCAGTACCTCGACCTCATCGGCACCGTCAGGGGAAGGGGCACCAAGGAAGCCGCCCGCCGCATCTGCGTCTACAAGTCGGGCAAGTACACCGTCGAGCGCCCGCTCCACCTCGGCGCCGCCCTCGCCGGCCGGCTCGACGCCCTGGCCGACCCCCTCAGCGACTATGGCCTCCCCCTCGGCGAGGCCTTCCAACTGCGGGACGACCTCCTCGGGGCCTTCGGCGACAC
Source organism: Actinomycetota bacterium (assembly GCA_034668185.1). Classification (GTDB taxonomy): domain Bacteria; phylum Actinomycetota; class Acidimicrobiia; order Acidimicrobiales; family CADCTF01; genus DATLED01. Next base: position 3,487 of record JAXDPV010000166.1, on the reverse strand, counting down.
CGACCTCCTCGGCAAGCCGGTGGGCGACGACCTCAGGGAGGGCAAGCCCACCGCCCTCATCGCCCTGGCCCACGAACGGGCGACGGGCGACGCCGCCGACCTCCTCGAACACCGCTTCGGCCGCCCCGACCTGACCCCCGACGAGATCGGCGGCCTGCAACACATGCTCGTCGAGACCGGCGCCGTGGCCGAGGTCGAGGCCCAGATCGCCACCCTCGTCGGCGACTCGCTCGCCGCCCTCGAACGAGCGCCGATCACCCCGCCCGCGCGGGAACACCTGGCGGAACTTGCCTGGTTCGTGGCCGGCCGCGACCACTGAGGTTGACTAGGGAATGACACCGCCGTGGGACTACCCTCGGTGAAGCCCATGCTCGACGACATTCACAGCCCGGCCGACCTTCGCCGGCTCGACGGCCCGCAGCTCACCGAACTGGCGGCGGAGATACGGCAGTTCATCGTGGAGTCGGTCGCCGTCACCGGCGGGCATCTCGGCTCCAACCTCGGCGCCGTCGAGCTCACCCTCGCCGTCCACCGGGTGTTCGACTCCCCGAGGGACATCATCTTGTGGGACACCGGCCACCAGGCCTACGTCCACAAGATCGTGACCGGCCGGAAGGACGGCTTCGCCCAGCTACGCCAGGCCGGCGGCCTCAGCGGCTACCCCAACCGAACCGAGTCCGAGCACGACTGGGTCGAGAACAGCCACGCCTCCACCGTCCTCTCCTACGCCCACGGCGTGGCCACCGCCACCGAGCGCAACGCCGGCGCCGAGCGCAAGGTCGTGGCCATCATCGGCGACGGCTCGATGACCGGCGGCATGGCCTTCGAGGGTCTCAACAACCTCGGCCACAGCGGCAAGAAGGTCGTCATCATCCTCAACGACAACGGCCGCTCGTACGCGCCCACGGTGTCGAAGCTGAGCGGATCGGTCACGAGACTTCGACTCAACCCGCAGTACGTGTCGGCCAGCAACCGCATCGAACAGATGCTGCGCGACCTCCCCGGCGTGGGCGAGCTCGCCTACTCGTCGTTGCAAGGCGTGAAGGCCGCGCTCAGGGAAGTCCTCGAGCCGACGGCGTTCTTCGAGTCGCTCGGCGTCCGTTACACCGGGCCCATCGACGGCCACGACATCGCCGGCATGGAGACCGCGCTGCGCAACGCCGCCGAGTACGACGGCCCCATCGTCGTCCACGTCCTGACCCAGAAGGGTCGGGGCTACCCGCCGGCCGAGGACGACGACGAGAAGTGCCTCCACGACGCGCCCACCAACGGCTTCGACCCCGCCACCGGCCCGCCCGCGGGATGGTCGGCGCCCAAGGGCTACACCCAGGCCTTCACCGAAGAGCTCATCGAGCTGGCCGGCAACCACCCGCAGGTCGTGGCCATCACCGCGGCCATGCCGGGGCCGACCGGGCTGCTGCCCTTCCAGGAACGCTTCCCCGACCGCTTCTTCGACGTCGGCATCGCCGAGCAGCACGCCGTCACCGCCGCCGCCGGTATGGCCATGGCCGGCCTGCGCCCGGTGGTCGCGCTCTACTCCACCTTCTTCACCCGTGCTTTCGACCAGGCCACCTACGACGTCGGCCTCCACGGCCTGCCCGTCGTCTTCGCCATGGACCGGGCCGGCATCACCGGCAGCGACGGCCCCTCGCACCACGGCGTGCTCGACCTCGCCCTCTGCCTCAAGATCCCGGGCCTCACCGTGTTCGCCCCGTCCTCGGCCCACGAGCTGAAGGCGATGCTGCGCGCGGCCATGGACCTCGAGGGCCCGTCCTCGATCCGCTACCCGAAGACGCCCGCGCCCGACAACGGTGACGACGTCGTCGTGGTCGGCAGCGGGTTGTCGGCCCGCAAGGTCCGCACCGGCACCGACGTGTGCATCGTCGGCGTGGGCAAGATGCTCGGGGCGGCCGAGGCCGCGGCCGCGCTGCTCGAGGCCGAGGGGGTGTCGGCCAGCGTGTGGGACCCCCGGGTCGTCAAGCCCCTCGACCCCGCGCTCGTCGCCGACGCCGCCCGCCACCCCTTGGTCGTCACCGTGGAGGACGGCATCCGCGTGGGCGGGGCCGGCGCCTACATCGCCGACGCCATCGCCGCCCTCGACGCCGGCCGCCACTCGCCCCCGATCGCCATCCTCGGCACCCCGCCCGAGTACATCGCCCAGGGCGAGCCGTCGGCGATCCTGGCGTCGCTCGGCCTCGACGGGCCCGGCGTGGCCGCAGCCACACTCGCCGCCCTCGGCCGCCGCTCGCCGGCGACCGAACCCCTCGACCTCGACTAGAACCGCACGTGCCATGACGCGTGACGAGTTGGTCGAGGCCATCCGCCGTGAGGGTGCGGCGCTCTCTGCGGCCGCGGCCCACGACCTCGACGCCGCCGTCCCCTCCTGCCCCGGGTGGGACGTGCGCCAGCTCGTGAACCACCTCGGCCGGGTGCATCGGTGGGCGACCGGTTTCGTGCGCTCGGGGTCGGCCGAGGGCGGCGCCCCGTTCCCGCCCAAGCCCGATTCCGTCGACCTCGACTGGTTCGCCGCCGGCGTCGAGGACCTGGCCCTGGCGTTGGAGGAGGCCGAGCCCGACCAGCCGGCGTGGAACTTCGTGGCCTCGGCCCCGAAGCAGGTGCGGTTCTGGGCCCGGCGCCAAGCGTGCGAGACCGCCGTCCACCGCTGGGACGCCCAGACCGCGTTCGGTCACGCCGAGCCCATCGAGACCGAGCTCGCCCTCACCGGCGTCGACGAGATCCTCGACCTCTTCCTCTCCGGGCGGCAGGCCGACCTCGGCGGCACCGTCCACTTCCACGCCACCGACTCGCCCCACGGCGAGTGGATCGTGGCCGTCGACCCCTCGGACGGCTTGGTCGTGGGCCACGGCCACGAGAAGGGCGACGTCGCCCTGCGGGCCACGGCTGGCGACCTCTTGCTGTGGTTGTGGCGCCGGCCGGTCGGTGACGACCGTTTCGAGGTGTTCGGCGATACCGCAGTGCTCGACCGATGGAGGGACAAGCTCCAACTCGGGTAAGGACACGCGCATGTCCTGCAACACCATGCGCATGGAGGCGACGCCCGAGGAGGTGTTCGCCGTTCTGGCCGACGCCCGCACCTACGAGCACTGGGTCGTGGGGTGCGACGACATCAGGGCGGTCGAGGGCGACTGGCCGGGGGCGGGGGCCCGCTTCTTCCACACCGTCGGCGTCGGCCCGTTCAAGCTCAAGGACAACACCAAGGTGGTCGAGGTCGACCCGCCCCATCGGCTGGTGTTGGAGGCACGGGCCCGGCCTGCGGGCGTGGCCCGGGTGGCATTCACGTTGACGCCGGTCGAGGAAGGCCGGGCCACCGACGTGACCATCGAGGAAAAGCCGATCCGCGGCCTGGCCAAGACGTTGGAGACTCCCGTCCTGCACCACCTGATCTTCCTCCGCAACGCCGAGACCCTCCGCCGGTTGCGCAAGCAGGCCGCCTCCTGACCGTTTTGGGTGCCAGATCTCACGCCCT
>JAXDPV010000165.1:0-22855 GCA_034668185.1 Actinomycetota bacterium | reverse complement strand
CGTGCCGGCGGCATTGGTGGTGCTGCGGTTCCGTTGGTCGTTGGTCGCGCTGTGGGCTGCGTTCTCGTTGTTGATGGCGGCCCGGCTGGTCGGAAACCTGGTCCGGTTCGCCGGGAGCGGGTGGCAGGTGGTAGGAGCAGAGCGGTGAACGTGGTGTCGATCGACGTCGAACGTGAGCGGGGCGTGACGTTGGTGTTCGACGACGGCCGTTCGTGCTTCTTCCTCAATGCCGACTTGCGGGCCCAGTGCCCGTGCGCCACCTGCCGGGGCTTGCGTGACCGGGGCGACGTGGTGTCGGGCGACGGCGTTTCCGTCCGGGCCGCCGAACTGGTCGGCAACTGGGGGATCAGCTTCGATTGGAGCGACGGCCACGGGACCGGCATCTACCCGTTCGAGTCGCTGCGTTCCTGGTGCGAGGGCTGATATTTCGGGGCGCGCGAATCGTTGGCGCGTTTTTGGGCGCCCCCCCGGGTGGGGGGCTTATCACGCGGGTGTGACAGCCTCTTGGGTATGGGTGCGGAGACCGTTCGTTTCGAGACCGATGGGGCGGTGGCCGTCGTCACCATCGACCGGCCCGAGGTGCGCAACGCCGTCGACGGGCTGACGGCGGCGGCGTTGGCCGAGGCGTTCCGTGGCTTCGAGGCCGACGAGGAACTGGCCGTCGCCGTCCTCACCGGCGCCGGGGGCACGTTCTGCGCCGGGGCCGACCTGAAGGCGATCACGGCCGGCAAGGGCAACCCCGTGCGCAGCACCGGCGACGGACCGATGGGCCCGACCCGGATGCTGCTCGGCAAGCCGGTGATCGCCGCCATCGAGGGCCACGCCGTGGCCGGCGGCCTCGAGCTGGCCCTGTGGTGCGACCTGCGGGTGGCCGCGGCCGACGCCACCTTCGGCGTCTACTGCCGCCGCTGGGGCGTGCCCCTCATCGACGGCGGCACCATCCGCCTGCCCCGCCTCATCGGCCACAGCCGGGCCCTCGACCTCATCCTCACGGGCCGCGGCGTCGACGGCGACGAAGCCCTCGCCATCGGCCTGGCCAACCGGGTGACCGAGCCGGGCCGCGCCCTGGAAGGCGCCCTCGCCCTGGCCCACGAGATCGCCGGCCTTCCCCAAGGCTGCCTCCGCTCCGACCGCCGCTCGGCCTACGAGCAATGGGACCTGTCGATGGAGGACGCCATCGCACGCGAGACCGAGCTCGGCCTCGAGGTCATCCGCTCGGGCGAGACCCAAGCCGGCGCCGCCCGCTTCGCCGCCGGTGCCGGCCGCCACGGGGCCTCCGCCTCCGCCTCCACCTGACAAGCGGGCCTCCTCGCCACCGGCGAGGGCCCGCCCGCCACCTGGCACAATGAACCGATGCCCTCGGTCGGCGCGCTCGCCCTGGCGGTCGTCGTCGCGCTCGGGACGGCCGGTTGCGGCGGCCTCCACCGCTCGGGCTACCAGTTCGTGCGCAGCCCCAAGACCGGCACCTACCTCAAGGTCCCCGACGACTGGACCGTCTTCAGCCAGCGCGAGATCGAGCGCTACCTGGCCAAGGCGGCGCCGGAACGCAAGCTCGACGGCTTCCAGTTCATCACCACCTTCGACGCCGGCGAACACCCGTCGGTCGCCTTCGACCCGGCCTCGACCGCGCCCGCCGGCGTGGTCCGGGTCAGGCCGCTGTCGCCCGACGAGCGGGACATCGCCTCGTTCAACACCATCCGCAACGAGCTGTTCGACATGCAGGGCACCGACGGCGCCGAGATCACGCCCACGTCGACGAAGGAGGTGCAGCAGGACGGCGTGCGGGGCCAGCGCATCGTCTTCAACCGCACCGACCCGCTCCTCGGCACCAGCGCCACCATCGACCAGACGATCCTCGTCGACAAGACCACCAGCCGCCTCTACCTCCTCGTCGTCGGCTGCCGCCCCGACTGCTACGAACGCAACAAGAAGGCCATCGACACCGTCGTCACCTCGCTGACGATCAAGGAGCGCTGACCAAGACACCGATGGACGCCACCACCCTCGGCCCGCCCGACCCCGAACCCCGCACCCGGCCGCCGGTGCCGTTCTGGGACCGCACCAAGTTCCTCTTCCTGTTCGCCGCGGTGTGGACCGTGCTCGTCTGGAACTTCTACCTGGAGAACCAGGTCGTGGGGGCCACCCTCGGCGACGCGCTGGCCGAGCAGGCCGCCGCCGCCCGCATCTGGCTCGTGCTGTTCTCGCTCGAACTGCTCAGGCAGACGCACTACCTGTTCTCCGAGCACTCGGCGGCGTGGCACGGCTTCTGGACCAAGCGGGTGTTCGGGGCGTGGAACAAGCGCGTCGGCCGGCTCAACGACTGGAACCGTTACCGCTTCGCCCGGGCGCTGAAGTGGGCCGCCTTCGTCGCCCTCGTCGGCTACCTCCTCGGCCAGGTCTACAGCCAGCCGCCGACGCAGGCGCTGTTCGAGCTGCCGTCGACCATCTGGCGGGCCCTCCCGATGATCGTCCAGGTCGTGATGATCGTCGCCCTCGGCATCCTCCAGTTCGCCGCCATCTTCTGGTTCCTCTCCCGCGGTGGCGTCGACACCTACATGCCCAACGACATCAAGACCCGCTTCGCCGACGTGTGGGGCCAGGACGCCGTCCTCGGCCGCATCAAGGAGAACCTCGTCTTCCTCGACCGCCCCGAGCGCATCGAGGAGATGGGCGGCTACGTGCCCGGCGGCGTGCTGTTGTGGGGCCCGCCGGGAACCGGCAAGACATTGCTGGCCGAGGCCGTCGCCGGCGAGACGGGCAAGCCGTTCGTGTTCGTCGAGCCCGGCGCCTTCATCAACATGTTCTTTGGCGTCGGCGTGCTCAAGGTGAAGGGGCTCTTCCGCAAGCTGCGCAAGCTGGCGGTGCGTTACGGCGGGGTGGTGGTGTTCTTCGACGAGGCCGACGCCCTCGGCAACCGGGGGATGCCGGCCACCGGTGCGCCCGGCGCCGCCGGGTGGACCGAGGCCACGAGCTGCAACGGCCTCAACTACCTGGGCGAGGCCACCGCCGGCCGCATCCTGCAAGAGCGGTTCGTCGTCGGCGGCGCGGGCATGGGCGGCGGCGGGGGCATGGGCACGTTGCAGGCGCTGCTCACCGAGCTGTCCGGCCTCAAGAAGCCGAGGGGCTTCTTCAACCGCATCGTGCGCCGCAGCCTCGGCCTGCGCCCGAAGCCGCCGCCCAAGTACCGGATGCTCGTGATGATGGCCACCAACATGCCCGAGGCCCTCGACGAAGCTCTCCTGCGCCCGGGCCGTATCGACCGCATCTACAAGGTCGGCTACCCGTCGAAGGCCGGCCGCATCCGCACCTACGAGGGCTACCTGGCCAAGGTCCGCCACGAGCTCACCGCCGAGGACGTCGACAAGCTGGCCACCATCACGCCCTACGCCACCGGCGCCACGATCAAAGACATGGTGAACGAGGCGTTGATCACCGCCCTGCGCAACGGTCGCGACGTCATCACATGGCAGGACATCGTCAGGGCCAAGCAGCTCAAGGACCTCGGCCTGCCAGAAGACGTCGAGTACGTCGACAGGGAGCGCCACGCCACCGCCGTCCACGAGGCCTGCCACGCCGTCGTCGCCTACCGCATCCGCCGCCACCTCACGATCGACATCGCCACCATCGAGAAGGGCGGCAACTACCTCGGCATGGTGGCGTCGATCCCGCCGGAAGACCTCTTCACCCAGTGGCGCAGCGAGTTCGAGGCCGACATCCTCGTGTCGCTGGCGAGCCTCGCCGGCGAGCGCATGTTCTTCGACGGCGACAACTCCTCGGGCGTGGCCGGCGACCTGGCCAGCGCGACCCAGGTGGCCACGTGGATGGAAGGCCACTGGGGGATGGGGCGCACGATCGCGTCGCACCCCGTCACCCACCGGGCCGGCATCGGCGGCGGCGGGCCTGACCGGGAGAAGGGCAAGAGCGCGGCCAACGTCGAGATCGCCCTCGGCAACCGCATCGAGCAGAAGCTGGCCGAGCTCTACCAGCAGGCCCAGAAGCTGCTCGAGGCCAACCGCTTCGAGGTGCTGGCCGTGGCCCACGCCCTCGAGACCCACAAGACGCTGAGCGGCGACGACGTCAAGGCCGTCATCGAAGGCACCGAGGGTCCGCTGGTCGACGGCCGGGCCTACCGCGAGCGCGGCTTCGTCGAGGTCGCCGAGGAGTACCACCGCCGCGCCCTCGAAGCCCACCAGACCCACGACCGCGTCGGCGCGCCGCTGCCGACGTTGCAGCTCGACTTCTCCGAGCGCCCGGGCGGCGGTCGGGGGCGTGGGCGCGCCGCGCGTGCCCGTCGCTCCGACGGCTAGGTTCTCTCCCGTTCACCGGGGAGCCCTGCACAGGGGCTGAGAGGGGTGCGAGAGCACCCGACCCGTCGAACCTGATCCGGGTCATGCCGGCGAAGGGAGATGACATGGCCATTACCGCGTCCGACCAAGAGGTGCCCCGCACCCTCGAAGAAGCCCCGCCGCCCCGCACCCTCGGCTTCCTCGACCAGACCGCGCTGTGGGGCAACCTCGGCATCTCGCTGCTGTTGATCGTCGCGGGCACGTTCGTGCTCGCACCCGATCCCGCGCTGCCGCCGCTATCGCTGCTCGCGGCCTTCGCCGCCATCGCCGTCGGCGGCGTCCTCGGCAACCTCCTCCTCGGCGTGGTGGCCAGGGCCGGCGCCGAGACCGGCGCCCCGGCGATGGTGCTGATCCGCGGCCTCCTCGGCCGCCGGGGAAGTTGGCTCCCGACCGCGGCCAACATCGCCCAGAACCTCGGGTGGGCCGTGGTCGAGATCATGGTGATCGCGGCCGCCGCCAGCCGCATCGCCAGCCCCGGCTGGCGGCCGGTGGTGGTGGTCGCCACCGGCGTGGCCGCCACCGTCATGGCCCTGCGGCCCCTGGGCGTGGTGCGGGGCTACCTCAAGAAGGTGGCGGTGTGGGCCGTGCTGGCCTCGACCGCCTACCTGTTCGTCCACGTGCTGCGCCAGCCCTTGCCCCCCCTCACGAAGGGCTCGTGGAGCGGGTTCTGGAAGGCGACCGACATCGTCATCGCCCTCCCGATCTCGTGGCTGCCCCTGGCCGCCGACTACACCCGCCACTCGAAGACCCCCAGGGCCGCTTTCGGGGGCGCGGCCCTCGGCTACGGCCTGGCCACGGTGGCCTACTTCGTCCTGGGCGTGCTGGCCACCGCCGGGGGGACCGCCGGCGACGACGTCATCGCCTCGCTGCTGGCCGTGCCCGCGGGCGCCGTCGCCCTGTTGATCCTCGTGGTCGACGAGGTCGACGAGGTCTTCGCCAACGTGTACTCGACGGTCGTGTCGGCGCAGAACGTGCAGCCCCGGCTCGACCGCCGCACCGGTGCGATCGCCGTCGGCGCGTCGGCCACCGTGCTCGCGCTGTTGCTCACCGACTACGCGTCCTACGAGAGCTTCCTCTTCATCCTCGGATCGGTGTTCGTCCCCCTGTTCGCGACGTTCGTCGTCGACTACTTCGTCGTTCGTCGGGGCCGGTGGGACGTCGGCGAAGACGCGCCGGCGCGTTGGGCGATGGTCGTGCCGTGGCTCGCCGGTTTCGTCGCCTACCAACTCGTGAACCCGGGTTTTGTCGGCGCGTGGCAACGCTTCTGGGTCGCGCGTCAACACGACCTCAACTTCACGCCACCGACGTGGGCGAGCGCGTCGTTGCTCTCTTTCGTCGTCGCCGCGGTGATCACGCTCGCATTTTCTGCAACGACGATCGCGCGTGCCCCTTCACGCGATCGCGCCGTGAAACCCTTGTAGTAGAAGGGTTTCAGCCCTTCGTCGTTCGCGGAAGCCTTTTGCGACAAGGCTTTCGCGTTGCGCGCGACGGCGAGGATGCTTGACCTCGCTGTGTAAAACCTCTTTCATTGTTAGCAACTTCCCTAACTTCCCCAACACGCCAGGAGGTGGCGGTGAACAAAGGTGAGCTCGTCGAGGCCGTCGCGCAACGCAGCGGACTCGACAAGCGCCAGGCGGAGAGTGCGCTCAATGCCTTCGTCGATGCAGTGATCGTTGCGACCAAGGGAGGTGACCGCGTCGCCATTCTCGGTTTCGGGACGTTCAACCCGACCTCGCGTGGTGCGCGGACCGGCCGCAACCCCCAGACGGGCGCCCCCGTGAAAATTTCAGCACGCAAGGGCGTCCGCTTCGCACCAGGTACCGCGTTCAAGTCCGCACTCAACACCCGAGGCGGAACGAAGAAGGCGGCACCCGCGAAGAAGGCAACTCCCGCCAAGAAGGCGACGGCCCGCAAGGCCACGGCCAAGAAGGCCGCCAAGTCCACCAGCAAGAAGTAAAGACCGAAAGGCAAAACGCCACCCATGAGCCCTGCTGCCAAGAAGGCTGCTCCGGCCGCCAAGAAGGCGACCCGGAAAGCCGCAACCAAGAAGTCGACGGCCAAGAAGGCCGCCGCCAAGAAGACCACCGCCCGTAAGGCGCCGGCTCGCAAGAGCACCGCCAAGAAGGCGACCGCCAAGAAGACCACGGCCAAGAAGGCGACCGCTCGCAAGAGCACCGCCAAGAAGACCGCGGCCAAGAAGACCACGGCCAAGAAGGCGGCCAAGAAGTCGACCGCCAAGAAGGCCACCGCCAAGAAAGCCACCAAGAAGGCGCCGGCCCGCAAGGCCACCGCCAAGAAGGCGGCCAAGAAGAGCACCGCCAAGAAGGCCACCGCCCGCAAGGCTCCGGCCCGCAAGGCGGCCAAGAAGCGCTAGCTGTCACCTCCGCGTGTTGACGAAGAGGGGGCCTTCGGGCCCCCTCTTCGTTTTGTCGGCCTAGAGGTCGCGCATGATGCGGAAGGGCTCGCCGCCGTGCTCGGCCAGGCGCTCGGTGATGCGGCGGCGGAAGGCGGCGACCTCGTCGTCCGAGGAGGCGTCGTCGATGTGCATGGTGGAGCGGAACTGGCTGGTGTGGGCCAGCAGGGCCGCCAGCTTGCGTTCGTAGGCGGCGTCGTCGACCGACTCGACGTGGTCGGGCTCCTCGGCCTCCCACAGCAGCAGCGTCGAGGGCCGGTGGTGGGGCAGCTCCTGCTCGGGGAAGAAGTGGGGGTCGCGGGCGGCGACGATCCCGTCGGTGGCGAGGAAGCCGGCGTTGCGGTGGTCGGGGTGCAACCGGTAGCGCCGCCACGGGTCATGGCCGAGGACGACGTCGGGCCGGTACTTCCTGATCCAGTACGCGACCTGCCACCGCTGGCGCACGCCGCTGTCGAGCTCGCCGTCGGGCCAGCCGAGGAACACGCACTCGCCGGTGCCGCCGAGGGCGCGGGACGCGGCCCGCTGCTCCTCCTGGCGGGTGGCGACCAGCTTGGCCACGTCCTCGTCCGGGTCCCACGAGCCCTTCGACCCGTCGGTGCAGATGACGTGGACGATCTCGCAACCGGCCGCGGCCCACTTGGCCAGCGTGGCCCCGGCGCCGAACTCGACGTCGTCGGGGTGGGCGGCGATGGCCAGGGCGCGCGCCGGGGTCGGCAGGTCGTCGGTGGCGGTCACAGCAGGTCGTCGGGCACGTCGACATCCCATTGCAGGTCGGGAAGGCGGGCGATGCGCACGTCGATTCCCACGCGCTCCCGCGCTTCGGCCAGGTGACGGGCGAACGAACCGGGACCGTAGGCGAAGGCGAAGCCCTCGGTGGCCGCGGTCAACGGCAGGCCGAGGACGTTGGTGCCGTCCTCGCGCCGGTCGGGCACCAACGTGATCCCGGCGGCGAACGACGCCAGCGCGGCCAGCGCCGACGCCTTGGGCAGGTCGGCGTGGGTCACCAGCGCGAAGGTGAATCCTTGTTCGCGGAGCCACGCCACCCCGGCTTCCACGGCGCCGTTCAAGTCGGTGCCCGGCGCCCACACCACCTCGGCCCCGGCCGCGGTCGCCCACGTGGACACGCCCTCGTCGTCGCACGCCACCACCACCGGCAACGGCCACGCCGCGGCCACGACCTGCGCGGCCATGCGCTCGGCCAGCTCGGCCCGCGCCTCGGCGTCGAGCGCCGGCGCCAGCCGCGCCTTGGCCGCGCCGAACGCCTTCAGCGGCACCAGCACCGCCACCCCACCCCGCTTTCGGCCAAATTCGCGCGCCATAGCACGCGCTGGTGGCCGAAAGCCGGTGGTGGGCATCGGGCGCAGTCTAGGAGTGGGCTCGTGGCCTAACGTCGGGGCCGTGCGGAAGGTCGCGGTGATCGGGGCGGGGTCGTGGGGGACGGCGGTGGCCATCATCGCCTCCCGCAACGCGCCCACCACCCTGTGGGCCCGGCGCGACGACCTGGCCGAACAGATCGAGACCGAGCACCGCAACCCGTCCTACCTCCCCGATATCGCGCTGCCAGAAGATCTGCGGGGCACGTCGTCGATCGAAGAGGCCGTCACCGACGCCGAAGTCGTCGTCATGGGCGTGCCCTCGCACGGCTTCCGCGACGTGCTCGCCCGCGCGGCCGCGTTCATCGGCGGCGGCGTCCCGATCGTCAGCCTCACCAAGGGCGTCGAGCAGGGCTCGCTCAAGCGCATGACCGAGGTCGTGGCCGAGCTGGTGCCGGCGTCGCCGTCGGGCGTGCTCACCGGGCCGAACCTGGCCAAGGAGATACTCGCCGGCTACCCCGCGGCCAGCGTCGTCGCCCTGGCCGACACCGGCGTCTGCGCCGACCTGCAGCGCCTCTTCAGCACCGACGCCTTCCGCGTCTACACCAACCCCGACGTCGTCGGCTGCGAGGTCGCGGGCGCGCTGAAGAACGTGATGGCCATCGCTTCGGGCATGGCCGACGGCATGGGCTTCGGCGACAACACCAGGGCCGCCCTCATCACCCGCGGCCTGGCCGAGCTGACCCGCCTGGGCGTGGCCCTCGGCGGCCAACCGCTCACGTTCTCCGGCCTGGCCGGCATGGGCGACCTGGTGGCCACCTGCATCAGCCGCCAGAGTCGCAACCGCTACGTCGGCGAGGAGCTCGGCAAGGGCCGCACCATCGAAGACATCACCGCCGAGATGAACATGGTCGCCGAGGGCGTGAAGACGTCGAAGGCCGTGGTCGACCTGGCCGCCCGCCACGGCATCGAGATGCCGATCGCCGAGCAGGTCGTGGCCGTGCTCTACGAGGGGAAGAAGGCGGCCGACGTCATCCCCGCGCTGATGCAACGCCAGTCCAAGCCCGAGCTCCACGGCATCGCCCCCGGATGAACCGCATCACCGATGGCTGGATCTGGCCCCACTGGCTGGAGCGCCAACTCGACCCCCGCTCGGCGGCGTTCGTGCCCCGCGCCGACGAGGCCGAGCCCACCAACGTGACGAAACGCAACTGGACCGTGGTGGGCACGGTGGCCTCGACCGAGAAGGGCATCGTCGACCCCCGCGGCCTGCTCACGCCTTGGCCCGGCGGTTGGTCGCTCGACTGGTGGATCGGCGCCGACGACCGATGGCACGTCCCCTCCCGTGAGGCCGCGGTGCGCCAGACCTTGGTGGACGACACGCCGGTGGTGGAGACGGTGATGCGGGTGCCGAGCGGCGACGCCGTCCACCGCGTCTACGCCGTGCCCGGTGACGACGGACCGCTGGCCATCATCGAGATCAGCAACCGCTCGCCCACGCCCTTCGCCGTCGCCCTGGCCGTGCGGCCCTACAACCCCGAGGGGCTGTCCGCGGTCGAGCGCATCGGCCTGCGCGACGACACCACCGTGACCGTCGACGGCCGCCCCGCGCTGCTGCTGCCCAAGCGGCCGCAACGGATGGCGGCCTCGACGTTCCGCGACGGCGACTCGGCCTCGATCGTGATGAGCGGCGCCGCCGGCGACTCGTTCCCTGACGACCTTCGTTGCGACGCCGGCCTGGCCCAGGCGGCCTTCCTCTTCCCCCTGGCCCACACCGCGACCCTGCGGGTGGCGGTGCCCCTCGACCGGTCCCGCCGGGCGCCCAGCGTTCCCGAGCCGTTGCCGGCGAGCGATGCCGTGGTCCGGGGGTGGAAGGCGCAGACCGATTCGCGGGGCCTGCGCCTCGTGCTGCCCGAAGGCCGGCTGGCCTCGGCCGTCGAGGCCAACCGCCGTTACCTGCTGCTCTTCCACGAGGGCGACGACGTCGTCCGCGGGCCGTTCGCCTACCTGCTGGCCGCCCTCGACCGGTTCGGGTTCGCGGCCGAGAGCGGCGAGGTCGTGCGCCACCTCGGCACCCGCCGGTCGGGCGCCGCGCTGTGGGCCATGGCCGAGCACTGGCGCCTCACCGGCAGCCTCGACGACATCGACCTCGAAGCGGTGGCCAAGGGCGTGCACTCGATCGAACGCCACCGCCACGCCAAGCGGGGCCGGAAGGACGAAGGCGTCTACTCGGACGACTTCTGGTCGCTGCGCGGCCTGCTCGACGGCGCCGCGCTCTTGCGGGCCGGCGGCCACGACAAGTTGGCCGACGAAGCCGATCGGTGGGCCGAAGGATTGCGGACCGACCTGTTCCGTTCGATCGCGCCGGTCGCCAAACGCCTCGGCGTGATCGCCTCGCTGGTGGCGTGCTGGCCGCTCGGGTTGCTCGACGCCGGCGACCCCCGCATGGCCGCCACCGTCGACCTCATCCGCGAGCGCTACTGCGTGGGCCCGGCGTTCTTCCAGGGCACCGGGCTCGGCACCTACCTCACGTTGCAACTGGCGGCCGTCGAGCTGTTGGCCGGCGACGCCCGTTGCCTCGAACGGTTGGCGTGGTTCCTCGACTCGGCCACGCCGACCTATACCTGGCCCGCGGCCATCCACCCCCGCCTCGACGGCGGTTGCGCGGGTGACGGCCACGACGGTTGGGCCGCGGCCGAGTTCCTCTCGTTCGTGCGGGCCCTGCTCGTGCGCGAGGTCGGGGCGTCGGGGCTGGCGCTGTGCTCGATGCTGCCGGCCGAGTGGCAGGGCCAGAACCTCGAGGTCCACGACGCGCCCACGCACCACGGGCTGCTCTCGTTCGCGGTGCGGTGGCACGGCGACCGGCCGGCCTTGTTGTGGGATCTCCGCCTTCGTGAGGGCGCGCCGCCGGTGACGTTGACCGCGCCCGGCCTCGACCCGTCGTGGTCGACCACCGAGGCCAAGGGCGAGACGCTGCTCGCGGCCCGGGCGATCGAGGGGTCGTTCTCGTGAACGAGGTCGACGCCCGCCTCCGGCAATGGGGCGCCACCGAGGAGGAGATCGCCAGGGCGCGGGCCCACCATCAGATCGGCGTGCTGGCGGCGTCGGTGGCGGTCTTGCCTTCAGGTCCCCGCTACACGCCCGAGGAGTTGGCGACCAAGGTCGGCATGGACCGCGAGCTGGCAGCCCGGTTCTGGCGGGCCCTCGGGTTCGCCGACGTGGCCGACGACGAGCGGGTCTTCACCGAGGAGGACGCCGAGGCCCTCTCGATCGTCCACGCCCTGCTGCAGCTCGGCCTGGCCAGCCCGGAGGTCGCCATGCAGACGGCGCGGGTGCTGGGCTCGTCGTTGGCCCGCATCGCCGAGGCCATGCTGGGCAATGGCATCGGCTCCGACGACCCCGAGAGCGCCGAGATGTACGCCCTGAACGCCGACGTGAGCCTGGCCACCCAGGCCAAGCTGCTCGAGTACGTGTGGCGCCGCCACGTGCAGGCCGCGGCCCGGCGCCGGTTGATGGCCGAGCCGTCCGACGCCCCCACCGTGCCGTTGGCGGTGGGCTTCGCCGACCTCGTCGGGTTCACCGCGCTGAGCCAGCAGGTCAGCGATCACGAGCTGGCCAACATCGTGGGGCGCTTCGAGGAGCTGGCCTTCGACCAGGTGGCGGCCCACGGCGGGCGGGTGGCCAAGATGATCGGCGACGAGGTGATGTTCGTGGTCGACGACGTGGGCGCGGCCGCCGAGACCGCGCTGGCGCTGGCCGAGGCCTATGCCGACGACGAGGTGCTCTCCGACGTGCGCGTCGGCCTCGCTTACGGTGACGTGCTGGCCCGAGAGGGCGACTACTACGGGCCGGTGGTGAACCTGGCCAGCCGCATGGTCAACATCGCCTTCCCCGGTTCTGTGGTGGTGTCGGAGTCGGTACACGCGGCCCTGGTCGACGACCCCCGCTTCGCCTTCCACTCGCTGCGCCCCCGCAACCTGAAGGACATCGGCCGGGTTCGCATGTGGCGGGCCCGACTGGCGTAGTCAGTCCTCGAGGCGGGCGGTGGCGATGCCCTGGGCCCGCAGGGGGAAGCCGCCTTCGAAGGGCGCCAGCGGTCGGCCCCGCAGGTCGACGAGCCAGCCCCGGCGGCCGTCGATGCGGACGGTCGTCTCCTGCTCGGTGGGGTTGAAGACCCTGACCTCGATGCCGCCCGGGGCGCGGCGCAGGGCCGAAACCTGGGCGCCTTCGACGGTGAGGGCGGTGCCGGTGTCCGGCCGGGTGCCGCCGCCTGGCGCGATGGCGACTTGGAGCGGGAGGAAGGCGTCGTCGACCAGCTCGTAGGGGTTGGCGTCACCGACGTGGACGGCGTAGCGGACCTCGATCGGACCCTGCATCTGCGGGCCTTCGAGGGCGACGATCGGGCCCGCGGGCTCGGGTCGGGTGGCCATCGGGCCCCGCGACAGCCAGCCGTTGGCCCGGATGATGGTGAGGGCAAGGGCCCGGCCTTCGTCGACGAGCTCGTATTCGAGCAGGCCTTCGTGGACGACGGTGAGGCCGCCGGCCCTGACGAAGCGCCGCGACGGGTAGGTGGGGAGCGGTTGCTCGCTGGGGCCGCCTTCGGCGGTGAGGCCGCGCTCGACGATGGTGAAGGCGCACTCGGCGTGGCTGGTGGTGGCCGCGGTCGGGAGGGGGAAGAGCGCTCTGAGGCGGTGGTCGCGGCAGGTGTTGTCGAAGCGGGTGGTGACCCGGACGAGGGCTTCGCCGGCGTGGAGTTGGACGGTGGTGACGACGTCGGTTCGGGTGCTGCCGGCTCGGGCGCCGGTGGCGTCGTCGAGGTGCGTCGGCCACGTGTAGGTGCGGGTGACCTCGATGGTGGCCCGCACAGGACCGTGTTCGACGGTGCGGACGGTGACGGCGTCGGGGGTGTCGACCACCGTGTCGGTGGCCGGCGGGCAGTAGTTGTAGGTGTCGCCGGCTTCGCCGCTGTCGACGAGTTGGTCGAGGCCGGCGACGACGCCGTCGATGGCGAAGGTGCCGGTGGTTCCGTCGACGGTGACGTTGACCAGGCCGTTGGTCATCGTGGTTCCTTCGACGCCGACCGGGTTGGTCGCCGACGGATGCCACGGGGCCCAGCCGTAGCCGGGGACGGCGTCGACGCGGGCGAGGACGCGCTGCATCGGCGGGCGGTGCATTCGCACGGTGAACCATTCGTCGGTGGCCTCGCCCAGGCGGGCGTAGAGGCGGCGTCGTGCTTCCTCGACGGTCGCCGGCGACGGCGGGGGCGTGGTCGAGAGGCCGATCTCGATGGTGCCTTCGTCGCCGGTATCGATATCGAGCGACGACACGTAGAAGGTTTCGCTGAGCCGACCTTCCCTGATCTGGCCGAGGAGCGAGGCCACGTCGGAGGGGCGCATACGCCTCGGTTCGGTGGGGCCGCCCGGTCGTGACCTGAGCACCTGGGTTCCGGCGACGGGCTCGTCGGAGGGAAGGACGAGCTCGACGACGCCGCCGCGTGGGTGGGGCGACGGGTTGACCACGATCGGTCCGGTGCTGGCGATGTCGTCGGCCAGGGTCCGGATGGCCCGGTCGGCCAGGCCGTCGGCGATCTGCCTGGCTTCGGCGTAGCGGTGGTTGACGGCGTCGACGACCTCGTCGTTGGAGCAGGCGCAGACGGAGTCGTGGGCGGCGTTGCGCACGACCTCTTTCCACGCCAGGTGGAGGAGCGACGCCGGCCACGACTCGGCGGCGACGAACAGGGCGGAGAGGGGTTCGGCCATCTGCTCGAGGGCCCGCTCGGCCCTGGCCGCGTGTTGCTTGGTGTCGAGGTGGTTGGAGGCCACGCCCATGAGCAGGTTGGCGCGCGCACCGCTGCGCAGCTCGCCCTGCCAGCTCGGGAGGCCGTCGACGACGGCGGCGTCGCCGGTGAGGTATTCGGCCAGCGACGTGACCTGGAAGTCGTAGTCGTCCTGGATCTCGTTGGCCTCGGCCACGACCCGGCCGAGCCACGGTTGGGGCACCTGGTGGTCGGTGCCGTTCATGAAGAGGATGCCGCCGACGAGCATGTCGCCGATCTCGCGTTCGTGGGCCTCGACCCGTTTGACGAGGGCCTTGGCGTCGTCGGGGATGGCGGCGCCGTTGCCGTAGCCGCCCCTCGCCAGGTATTGCGCCCTGACGGTGGTGCCGTCGGGGGCCGACCACCAGAACGCGGTCTTGTCGACGGCCCTCGGCACGCCCCGCCACACCACCGCATGGCCGAAGCCGAACTGGCTCAGGATCTGCGGCATCTGGGCCACGTGGCCGAACATGTCGGGCAGGTAGCCCACGTCCATGGCCCCGCCGAACGCCGCCGCCCTCTCCATGCCCATCTGCAGGTTGCGTATGTGGGTCTCGCCCGACACCAGGAACTCGTCGGGCAGCGTGTACCACGGGCCCATGGCCAACCGCCCGCTGGCGGCCAGCCGCCTCAGCCTCGGCTCGGCCTCGGGCCTGACCTCGAGGTAGTCGTCCACCACCGCCATCTGCCCGTCGAGCAGGAACCGGGCGTAGGCCAGGTCGTCCTCCAACGCCGGCAGGAACTTGTCGAGCAGGTCCACCAACCGCAACCGGAACGTCTGGAACGGCGAGTACCACTCCCGGTCCCAGTGCGTGTGCGGGACGATGGCCACCGTTCGCTTCATACGCCGATCGTAGGTTCGGCGGCGCCCGGAAGTCCCCGCCGTTAGGCTGCAAAATTATGGGCGAATACGACGAAGACGACGACCCGGGCAAGATCCATACCGGTCCGGTGGTCAAGCGCCACGGCTACCAGGACGATCAGCCTGACGCCCAGCACGACGACGACGACGGGCACGACGACGATCGGAAGCACCGCGACGCCGATAGGGACGCGGAGGCTTGACCGAGCCGACCGCCGGCGACGAGTACGCCAAGCTCATCGCCGAGCAGTTGGGAGAGGAGCGCACGACCAAGACGTCGCTGGAGCAGCGCGGCATCACGGTGGTGACGACATCGGGCACCCTGGTGACGCTGCTCTTCGGGTTGGTCGCGGTCGTCACCAAGGACTCGCACTTCCGTCTCGACGACCTCGGCCGCGCCGGCCTGTTCGGGGCGCTGAGCCTCTTCGTCCTCGCCGCCATCGCTGCCCTCTCGACGAACTTCCCCCAGCAGTATCAAGAGGTCGAGCCCGACGAGCTCGAGCGCCTCGTCACCGAGCAGTTCTGGAACGCCGACCAAGGCCTCGGTAGCCGCCGGGCGTCGGAGGTGCGGGTGGCTGTCTTGAAGTCGGCCAGGGCGGCCAACGCCGAGAAGGCCAGGCTCGTCCGCTGGGCCATCGCCCTGGAGGTGGCGGCGGTGGCGTCGCTGTCGTACGCCGTTATCCACATGCTCTGGCAGACGACAACGTCGTAGCCTGCGCGACATGACGGAACTGGCCGCGGTGTTCAACCCGTTCGAGCCCGGCTTTGCCGACGATCCGTACGAGCAGTACGGGAGGTTGCGGGCGACCAACCCGGTACACCAGAGCGTGTTCGGGGCGTGGATCCTGTTCGCCTACGACGATGTCGTGCGGATGTTGCGGGACCCGTCGCTGAGCGTCGAGGGCGACAAGGCCGAGGTCGTGCCCAACGGCCTGCTGCGCGACCCGAGGGACGACGTGACCGAGAGCCGGTCGAGCCGGGCCATGTTGAACCTCGACCCGCCCGACCATACGAGGCTGCGGCGGCTGGTGAGCAAGGCGTTCACGCCGAGGGTGATCGAAGGCCTGCGCCCGAGGGTGCAGCAACTGGTCGATGTCGCCCTCGACGAAGCCCGAGAGAAGGGCACCGCCGACGTCGTCGCCGACCTCGCCTTCCCGCTGCCGTTCGCGGTGATCTCCGAGATGCTCGGCCTGCCCGACGACCGGAGGAACGAAGTGCGGGGCTGGTCGCACGCCATGGTCAAGACCCTCGACCCAATCATCACCGAGGACGAGCTGCAAGCCGCCATTACCAGCGCCGACCGGATGATGGAGTACGTCACCGAGATGGTCGAGTGGAAGCGCAAGCAACCGGGCGACGACCTCCTGTCGGCCCTCGTGGCCGTCGAGGACGAGGGCGAACGCCTCACCACCGACGAGCTCCACGACCAGGTGGTCCTCCTTTACATCGCCGGCCACGAGACCACGGTCAACCTCATCGGCAACGGCACCCTCGCCCTCCTGAGGAACCGCGACCAGCTCGAGTTGCTGCAGGACGACCCGAGCCTGATCACCGGCGCCGTCGACGACCTCCTCCGCTACGACAGCCCCGTGCAGTTCTCCCGGCGCATCACCCTGCAGGACGTCGAGCTCGGCGGCCGCTACATACCGAAGGGCTCGTTCGTCCTCACCGGCCTCGGTGCCGCCAACCGCGACCAGGCCCACTGGGGCGAAGGCGCGGCCGACCTCGACCTCACGAGGGAAGGCACGATCCAGCACGTGGCCTTCGGCGGCGGCGTCCACCACTGCCTCGGCGCCGCGCTGGCCAGGCTCGAAGGCCAGGTCGCCATCGGCACCCTCGTCAACCGCTTCCCCAAGATCGAGCTGGCCGCCGCGGACGTCCGATGGAACGGCCGGGTCAACCTGCGGGGCTTGGCCGAGCTGCCGGTGGCGCTTGGTGTGTGACTGCCTGGTCGCGCTCACGGCCGCGACCGAGAGCGGCACGACCATCTTCGCCAAGAACTCCGACCGCCCGCCGGACGAACCCCAGGTCGTCGAGTGGTACCCGGCGACCACGAGGTACGAGCCGATACGTGCCACTCACATTGAGGTCGCCAGAGATGGAGGAGAGGCGGTCGGTTTCGTCGGATCGAGACCGTGGTGGATGTGGGGCGTCGAGCACGGCGTCAACGAAGCCGGCGTCGCCATCGGCAACGAGACGATCTACACCACCCTCGACCCGAGACCGTTCCCGCCCGCCCTCACCGGCATGGACCTCGTCCGCCTCGGCCTCGAACGGGCGACCACCGCCCACCAGGCCGTCGACACCATCACGACGCTGATCGAGCGATACGGCCAGGGCGGCACCGGCCACTTCGGCGACCACCGGCCCTACTGGAGCTCGTTCCTGATCGCCGACCCCACCGACGCTTACGTCGTCGAGACCTCGGGCCGGCAATGGGAAGCCGAGCGGGTCGAGGCCACGAGGGCCATCTCCAACCGCACCACCATCCCGAGCTTCGACGCCGAACACCGCCACCCGAGACAACCGGTCGAGACCCTGGTCGACCCCCGTTGGAACGCCAGCAAGCACGTACTCGCACAACGCCCGATCACCGTCGACGCCGTCAAGCGACACCTCCGCAGCCACGACGCCGGCAACGACGACGGATGGAACGTGTGTATGCACGTCGACGGCGTCGAGGCCACCACCGCCTCGCTCGTCGCCGAGCTCCCGGCCGACACCGGACAACGACCGAGGGCCCGCTTCCTCCTGGGATCGCCCTGCACCTCGATCTACGTGCCCGTGTTCGTGGGCCGTCCCCTCGGCGTGCCGGTCAGGTGGGACCGGCTCGCCAACCTCGGCCCCGAGGGCCGGCCGGTGCTCGACCAACTCGAACACGAACTCGAGGCCGACGCCCGCGACGACGAAGGATGGTCGTTCGAAGCCTGGCGGCGGGTCGACCGCGCCCTTGCCCTCCTGTCGGCACAAGCAGAAGCAGACGCAGGAGTGGGCTAGTGCTGCCAGCCCCCCGCCCGCTTCAGCTCTTCCCGCACGTCGTCGTAGGAGAAGGCCGTGGGCAGCACCTGCCCGTCGGAGGCGCGACGAAGGCGGTAGCCCTCGTCACCCGTGGTCTCTACCGTGAAGCCTCGTTTCCACGCCTGGTCGAAGCTGCTCATCACCTCAACCTGCGTGCCTGGCTCGATCCGAACCGACATCTGAGAACCCCCAGGACTGTTGGTGACACTGGATCCCGCGCGACAAGAGTCTGCGGGCGCCACCGCGCAGATGCAAGGGGGAATCGCATCGCCCCAGGTGGGGGACGTCACCGGAAGGGACACACATGACGATCACCCCAACCGATGGTGAACTCCGCCTGACCGAATGGACGAGTTGCGGCGGGTGCGCCGCCAAGTGGGGCCCGTCGCCCCTCACCGCCCTGGTGCGCGACCTCGCCGGACACGCCGCCGACCCCTCGCTGCTCGTCGGCCTGGCCCCCTTCGACGACGCCGCCGTCTACCGCATCACCGACGACCTGGCCATGGTGTCGACCACCGATTTCTTTCCACCGCTGGTCGACGATCCCGCCGACTTCGGGGCCATCGCCGCGGCCAACGCGTGCAGCGACGTCTTCGCCATGGGCGCCAAGGTCACGATCGCCCTCAACGTGTCGGCCTTCCCCGAACGGCTGCCCATCGAAGCCGTCGAGGCCATCTTGCGGGCCGCGGCTGAGGTCGTGGCCGAAGCCGGCGGGACCATCGCCGGCGGCCACACCATCCGATCGGAAGAGCCGGTCTATGGCCTGGCCGTGCAGGGCCTGGTCCATCCCGATCGCATCTGGACGAAGGCCGGCGCCCGACCTGGCGATGCCATCGTGATCAGCAAGCCGCTCGGCACCGGCATCGTCCTCGCCGGCGGCAGCGACGAGGAGAAGGCCGTCGCCATCGCCGGTATGCGACGGATCAACCGGGCCGCGGCCGAAGCCCTGGCCGAACACGATCCCCACGCCGTCACCGACGTCACCGGCTTCGGCCTCTTCGGCCACGGATGGGAGGTGGCCGAGCGATCGAACGTCACCGTCCGCTTGGCCGCCGCCGCCCTGCCCCTCTACCCGGGCGCGCTGCAGGCGGCCGAGGCCGGGGTGCGCACCGGCGGCGACCCCCGCAACCGCTCGTTCCTCGAAGGCCGGGTCACGGTCCACGAACGGGTGCCGGCGGCCATCGAGGCCATCGCCTACGACCCCCAGACCTCGGGGGGCCTCCTCGCCGCCGTCACCCCGGACGACGCCGCCGCCCTGGCCGCGGCCCACGGGTTCACGGTGATAGGGGGCGTGGTCGAGGGGCCTGCGTCCGTCGAGTTGGCCTGACCGGTAACGTCGGGACGCGATGGCGATCTCGCCCCCCGCGCTCCGCATGAAGCGCAACCCGACCAAGAAGGACGCCCCCTCGCTCACGATCGAGCGCGACCTGTGGGCCACAGGACACGAGGTCGTGGTCGGCATCGACGAGGTCGGCAGGGGAGCGTGGGCCGGGCCGCTGACCGTGGGCGCGGCCGTGCTCCCGCAGGACCGCCGGGTGTACAAGGTGCGCGACTCCAAGATGCTCACCGAGCTCGAGCGCGAGCGCATGTTCGAACGGGTGGCGTCGTGGTGCACGGCGTGGGCGGTCGGCCATGCGACCCAAGTGGAGTGCGACACCCTCGGCATGACCGCGGCCCAGAAGCTCGCGGCCGCACGGGCCATCGACGGCCTCGGCCTGGGCGAGCCCCACAAGGTGTTGGTCGACGGCCACTGGGACTTCGTCGGCCGGGGTACGACCCAGCGCATCATCAAGGGCGACGCCACCTGCCTCTCGATCGCGGCGGCCTCGATCCTGGCCAAGGTGACGAGGGATCGCATGATGCGCGAGGAAGGGCCTCACTTCCCCGGCTTCGACTTCGAGCTCAACAAGGGCTACCCGTGCCCGAGGCACAAGGCCGCGCTGCGGGCCTACGGGCCGACCTCGATCCACCGGCGCACGTGGGTGTTCATGGAGAAGCTGGTGTGGGGTCCGACGGCGTCATGGGATTGAGCACCCGGCAGCGCTGGTACCTGCGGGCGTTCGCGGTCTGGACGATCTACGTGTGGGCCACCCGCATCTGGAACATCCTCGGCGACTCGACGCGCAGCACCGGGTTCAAGGTCGTCCACTCGGTGCTCGCGGTCATCTCGGTGGCCTTCGCCATCGGCACCCTCCGGATCACGTGGGGCCGCAAGCGGGATTGACATATTCCGATATCGGAATATGATGTGGAACATGGCTCGGACGGCGACGACGACGGACGCGTTCAACGCCGTCGCCGAGGCCAGCCGGCGCCAACTCCTCGATGCCCTGGGCACCGGGGAGGCCACCGTCGGTGAGCTCGTCGAACGTTCTGGCCTGACCCAGCCCCAGGTGTCCAAGCACCTCGGGGTGTTGCGGGCCGTCGGCCTCGTGCTCGTGCGGGCCGACGGCCGCCACCGCTGGTACCGGGTCAACGGCTCGGCCCTGCAACCCATCCACGACTGGGTGCGCACCTTCGAGAGCACCTGGAACACCCGCCTCGACCAACTCGACGATCTCCTCGCCGAGCTGCAGACCAAGGAGAAACGACCATGAACAAGACCGCCCCCAACCGCCACGGCTCGGCCACCGTCACGCTGCCATCCGACACCGAGATCCTCATCACCCGGGTGTTCGACGCCCCCGCCGAACTCGTCTTCAAGGCGTGGACGACGCCCGATTTGGTCAAGCGTTGGTGGGGTTTCGCCGAGGACGAGTGGCTCGTCTGCGACATCGACCTGCGCGTCGGCGGGCAGTGGCGCTACGTGACCCGCCACGGCGACTTCGAGGTCGGCTTCCACGGCGAGTACCGCGAGCTCGACGCTCCCCACCGGGTGGTGTCGACCGAGGTCTTCGAGG
The DNA here is from genome assembly GCA_034668185.1 of Actinomycetota bacterium. Taxonomy (GTDB): domain Bacteria; phylum Actinomycetota; class Acidimicrobiia; order Acidimicrobiales; family CADCTF01; genus DATLED01. The sequence goes on along the minus strand of JAXDPV010000165.1, from coordinate 2,188 downwards.
GCTTCCCCGACGGCGAGGCCGTCAACACCGTCACCCTCGTCGAGGTCGACGGCGTGTCGACCATGACCACGTTGGTGAAGCACTCGTGCCAGGAACACCGCGACATGCACATCGCCTCCGGTATGGAGGGTGGGATGCAGGTCTCGTTCGACCGGCTCGAAGACCTGGTCACCAACTAGCCGGCTAGCCGAGGGTCACGTCGAGGGCCAGGGTGAGGCAGCGGCACGCGCCGCCCGCCTTCTGGAACTCGCTGACGTCGACCACGGCGACGTCGAAGCCCCACGCCTCCAACTGCCGGCCGACCTCGACCGGGCACGCCGGCATCACCACGTGCCGGCCGACGACGACCGAGTTGGCGCAGAAGGCGAAGGCGGCCTCGTCTTCGAGCATGAGCGGCTCGGGGACCAACGCCTCCATCACCCGGCGGCCATACGCGTCCCAGCCCTGCGGGGCGAGGAGGGCGCGGCGGTCGTCGAGGGGGCAGAACGTCAGGTCGAGGTGGTACATGCGGGGGTCGACGAGCTCGACGGAGCGGACGGCGACGCCCGTCAGCTTCGACAGGGGTGCGTGGGAGGCGGCGTCGGTCCGCATCCGGTAGCCCGAGACGAGCGCGGGTCCGAAGGGCAGCGCGTCGCCGGCGCCCTCGTGTGACACCCCGGGCGGGAGCTCGTCGACCCGCCACCCGTGCGACGAGAACCACTCGATGTCGTAGCGGGTCTCGCCTTGGCGCTCGGGGTGGCGGAAGCGGGCGGGCACGAACTGCTTGCCGTTGACGATGCCGGCGTTGGCGGTGAACACCAGGTCGGGGAGGTCGGGCACCGCCGGCTGCAGTTCGATGGTCGCGCCCGCGGCCTCGAGCGCGGTCTTCAACCCGAGCCACTGCTCCATGGCCCGGGGGGCGTCGACCGTCACCTCGGTGTGCATCCACGAGTTGATCTCGTACAGCACGCCGAAGTGCTCGGGCGGGCACATCAGGAAGCGGCGGCCCCAACCGAGCTCAGGCACCGAGCTGCTCGGCCAGGCCGCCCACGAACAGGCCCACGTCGGTGACGATGCCGAGGGCCTGGTGGCTGCCGCGGTCGGCGAGCTTGGTGACCACCGACTGGTTGATGTCGACGCAGAAGGTCTCGACGCCGGAAGGCAGCAGGTTGCCGGTGGCGATGGCGTGCAGGGTCGAGGCCAGCATCAACGCCACGGTCACGCCGGGCAGGAGGTAACGCATGGCGTCGGCGGCCTCGACCACGTTGGGGTACACGTCCGGCAGCGGCCCGTCGTCGCGCAACGAGCCCGCCAGCACGAAGGGCACGCCCCGCTGCACGCACTCGTACATGACGCCGCCGTCGACGTAGCCGGCCTCGACCGCGGCCGCGATGGAGCCGTACCGGCGCACCTCGTTGATCACCCGCAGGTGGTTGGCGTGGCCGCCCTCGGCCGGCGTGCCCTCCTGCACCGAGACGCCGAGCGACGTGCCCATCACGTTCGACTCGATGTCGTGGGTGGCGAAGCCGTTGCCGGCGAAGAGCACGTCGATCCATTCCTGGCGCACGAGCCTGGCCAACGGAGGACCGGCGCCGGTGTGGATCACCGCAGGACCGCACACCGCGAGGATCTTCCCGCCCGCTTCCCTGGCGAGGCGCACCCGCTCGGCGACCCGGGCCACGAGCAACGCCTTGGGCTTCTCCGACGACACCTCCGACGCCATGAACTCGAAGGCCGACGCGCCCCGTGGCTTCGACGGCGACGCCACCCGCACGCCGTCGAACCCGACCACGATGGAGTCGCCCGCCCGCACGCGGTGCATCGGCACCGTGCGGGCCCGGCCGCCGGCGAGCACGACGACGGCGCAGTCCATCTCCGGGTTCTCGACCTCGACCCACCGGCCGTCGAGGCGCACGCTGGTGGGGAGGTTGGTGGTGGAGTAGAAGCCCGCGGGCAGCACGCCGTCGCGGTCGGTGGCCACGACCTCGGCGTCGTTGGTGACCACCGGGTTGGCCCCGTACACCTGCAACTCGACGAGCAACGAGGCCAGGGCGACGTCGTCGGCCGCGGTCACCTCGAGCCGGGCCACGCTCACGTCGGCGTTGGTGCGGCCGATGTCGAACTCGATCGTCCGGTAGTCGGCGCCGGCGGCGAGGATCACGTCGAGCACCTTCGGATACGTCAGCGAGTCGATGATGTGGCCTTGCAG
>JAXDPV010000164.1:0-23356 GCA_034668185.1 Actinomycetota bacterium | reverse complement strand
CGACCGGGCGCGCGACCGGTAGCGTGACCTGCGTGCGTTGCCCTGCGTGTGCCGCCTTCGATGACAAGGTCGTCGACTCACGGATGGCCGATGACGGCACGGCCATCCGGCGTCGACGGGAGTGTCTCGGGTGCGGCCGCCGGTTCACGACCTACGAGCGGCTCGAGGAAACGCCACTCGGGGTGGTGAAGCGGTCAGGACAACGGGTGCCGTTCGAGCGCCAAAAGATCGTGGCCGGCATCCGTGCGGCCGCCAAGAACCGGCCGGTGAGCGACGAGGCGTTGGAGTCGTTGGGGATGGAGATCGAGGAGGTCCTCCGGATGGAGGGCCCGGACGTGACGACCGAGCAGATCGGTCGGGCCGTGCTCGACCGGCTTCGCGAGGTCGACGAGGTGGCCTACCTCCGGTTCGTCAGCGTGTACAAGGGATTCGAGGACCTCACCGACTTCGAACGTGAGGTCGTCCTGCTCAGCCGCTCGCACGGGAAGGGAACCGCTGAGCCGGGGTAGGTTGCCCCGGCGATGACCATCACTGGCGCCGACGAGCGCATCCACGCGGTCGAAGACCCGAGCGAGCACTGGAGCGACTCGCTCTACTTCAATCTCTGGGACGAGGAATCGGGCCTCTTCCTCCTGACGCGGATTGCCGTGCTGCCCAACCGGCCGGCGACGACGGCCGGGCTGATCGCTTGGCTGGGCGGGAAGCCGGCGTACGCCTACGGCCACAACTTGGCCGAGGCGCCCCTGGCCGACTGGGACGATCTGGCCGTGGCGGGCTTGCGGTATCGCGAGCTCGAGCCGCTGAAGACGTGGGAGATCACCTTGGAGGACGGGGCCAACCGGGCCGTCCTGCAGTGGGAGGGCTTCACCGGGGTGGTCGACTACGCCGACAATCGCCAGCCGCTGCCGAAGCCGGTGGCGTGGGGCCACTACGAGCAGTCGGCCAGGGTGACGGGGCAGCTCGAGTTCAACGGTCACTCGATCAACGTGAACGGGGCCGGCCAGCGCGACCACTCGTGGGGATTCCGCGATTGGGGCGGGCTCCAGGAATGGCACTGGATCACCGGGTTCCTCGGTACCGAGGAACGTCGGCGCAGCTTCAACCTCTTCGAGGTGGTCCAGAGCGACGGCACCCGAACGGTGAACGGCTTCGTCCACGACGGCGGCGACGACCTGATGATCGTCGGGGCCGAGCGCAAGACGAACGAGACCGGGGAACGGTCGCCGACCAACGTCGAGCTGCAACTACACACCGACGGCGGGCGCACCTTCACCCTCGTGGGAACCGCCCACGGTGCCGAAGTGCCGGTGCGGCCGGCGGCCGACGGCGGGGCCACCGTCGTCCACGAGCAACCGATGCGCTTCGAGACCGACGACGGCCTCGACGGGTATGGCATCTACGAGCTGTTGGAGAACAGCCGCCGCTAGCCGGAACCACCCCAAACCAGGAGGACAGAAGCGTGCGAGTCGGAGTCCTGACCGGCGGAGGCGACTGCCCCGGGCTCAACGCCGTGATCCGCGCCGTGGTCCGCAAGGGCGAGCAACACTACGGTGACACTTTCGTCGGCTTCCGGGACGGCTGGCGGGGCCCCCTCGAGAACCACACCATGCCCCTCGACGTCGAACGCTGCCGGGGCATCCTGCCGCGGGGCGGCACCATCCTGGGCACGTCGAGGACCAATCCCTACAAGCTGGAGGGCGGCGTCGAGCGGGTGAAGGCGACGCTGGCCGAACAACGGATCGACGCCCTCGTGGCCATCGGCGGGGAGGACACCCTTGGCGTCGCTCACCGGTTGGGGAGCGAGGAGGGCACCAACGTCGTGGGTGTGCCCAAGACGATCGACAACGACCTCAACGCCACCGAGGTCACCTTCGGCTTCGACACCGCGGTACAGGTGGCGACCGACGCCATCGACCGCCTGCACACCACGGCCGAATCCCACGACCGGGTCCTGGTGTGCGAGGTCATGGGCCGCCACGCCGGATGGATCGCGACCTACGCCGGCATCGCCGGCGGCGCCGCCGAGGTACTCGTGCCCGAGCGGGAGTTCGACATCGACCAGGTGTGCAGCGACCTCCGCACCCGCCATGCCAAAGGCCGCTTCGCCTCGATCGTGGTCGTGGCCGAAGGGGCCAAGCCCAAGGAGGGCACGATGTCGCTCACGTCGGGCGAGGTCGACGCCTTCGGCCACGCCCGGCTCGGCGGCATAGGCCAACTGCTGGCCGAGGAGATCGAGAAGCGCACGGGCTTCGAAACCAGGGTGACGGTACTCGGCCACATCCAGCGGGGCGGCACGCCGACGGCCTTCGACCGGGTGCTGGCGACGAGGTTCGGCGTGGCCGCCATCGACGCCGTGCACGACCAGGCCTTCGACCACATGGTCGCCCTCCAAGCCGGCCAGATCGTGCGGGTGCCGCTGGCCGAAGCGGTCACCGAGCTCAAGACCGTCGACCCCGGCCTGGTCGAGGTGGCGGAGCTGTTCCATGGCTGAGCCGAGCACGACGCCGCCGACCCCGCCGACGACGACGAGGGCCGTCCTCACGACCGGCGCCAACTCCGGCATCGGCCTGGCCACTGTGATCGAGCTGGCCAAGCGGGGCTTCCACTCGATCGGGTCGGTGCGGTCGGACGCCAAGGCCGAAGTCGTGCACGACCGAGCCAGGCAAGCCGGCGTCGAGGTCGAGACCATCCTCCTCGACGTGACCGACGCCGACCAGTGCGAACGGGCGATGGCCGGCCTCCACCTCTACGGCCTGGTCAACAACGCCGGCTACGCCGTCACCGGCGCCGTCGAAGACGTCGACGACGACGAGGCCCGACAACTGTTCGAGACCATGGTCCACGCCCCCATGCGCCTCGCCCGACTGGCCCTGCCGGCAATGCGAGACAACGACGGCCAGGGAGGCCGCATCGTCAACGTGTCCTCCATCGCCGGCCGCACCACCGCACCGTTCGCCGGCCACTACACCGGCGCCAAGCACGCCCTCGAAGCACTCAGCGACGCCCTGCGGATCGAAGTCGCCCACGACGGCGTCAAGGTCGTGCTCGTCGAACCGGGCGGCTTCAAGACCGGCATCTGGGAAGAGTTCGAGCGAGACGTGGCCAAGCGGGAAGCCAACGGTTCGAGGTACAGCGCCGCCTACCGGAGGTCGCTCCAGGGCCAACGCCTGCTCGAGCCCATCATGGGCAACCCGCAACAATGCGCCAAGGTGATCGCCACCGCCCTCACCACCCGCTACCCGAGGTCGAGGTACCTCGTCGGCCTCGACGCCCAGGCGATGAACCTGGCCGACACCCTCACGCCAACCTTCCTCAAGGACCGGGTGATGCGCTTCGGCCTCGGCATCTGAGGGCTAGCCCCGACCGTTCACCAACGACACCAGATCGTCGAAGAGATGGGCCGGCGCGGCAACGTGAAGGTCGCCCTCGACCACCTCGGCCCGGGCCCCGGCCTCGAGAGCCACCAGCCCGCCCGTGGCCCAGTCCCACGGTTGCAGCCCGTGCTCGAAGAAGCCGTCGAGCCGGCCGGCGCCGACCCAGCACAGGTCGAGGGCGGCGGCGCCGGCACGGCGGATGTCGCGCACCGCCGGCAACACCCGGGCCAACATCACCGCCTGCTCCGCCCGCCGGGCCGACGAGTACGAGAACCCCGTGCCGATCAAGGCCGTGGCCAGCGTCGGCGGCAGGCCGGCGGCCAGGCGGGGCAACGGCCGGCCGTTGACGAAGGCGCCGCCGCCGAGCACGGCCGAGAACGTCTCGCCGTGTACCGGGTCGCACACCGCGCCAACCGACACCACGCCGTCGACCGCCGCCGCCACCGAGACACCGAACGACAAGAACCCGTACAAGTAGTTCGTGGTCCCGTCGAGCGGGTCGATGATCCAGTCGACCCCGCTCGTGCCCCGATGGTCGGCGCCCTCCTCGCCCACGACACCATCGAACGGCCGGGCGGCGCGCAACCGCCCGACGATCAAGGCCTCGCTGGCCCTGTCCATCTCGGTGACCATGTCGGTGCCGGTGGTCTTGGTCTCGACGACGACCCGGTCACGGGCCAACCCGTCGAGCAACAACCGCCCCGCCTCCTCGGCCACCGACACGGCGAGGGCGACCAAGTCGTCGAGCGGCGACGGTGAGGGCACCGAGCGACGGTAGCCTCGAACCGCCATGAGTCTCGTCGACCTCCGCTCCGACACCGTCACCCGCCCGACCCAAGCGATGCGCAAGGCCATGGCCGAGGCCGAGGTCGGCGACGACGTCTACGGCGAGGACCCGACGGTCAACCAGCTCCAGGAGACGTTCGCCGAACGCGTCGGCATGGAGGCCGCGCTGTTCGTCCCCTCGGGCACGATGGGCAACCAGCTCGCCCTCAGGTTGCTCGCTCCCGCCGGCACCACCGTGATCGCCGGGGCACGCCAGCACGTCGTCGTCTACGAGAACGGAGCAGGAGGAAGGAACGCCGGCGTCCAGTTCACCACCATCCCGGACGACGACGGCACCCTCGACCCGGCCGACATCGCCTGGCACGTCGAAGCCGCCGACCATCACTACCCGCGCCCCGGCCTCCTCGCCGTGGAGAACACCCACATGCCGGCCAACGGCGCGCCCTGGCCCATCGAGCGCCTCAGAGAAGCCGGGGCCGCGGCCAAGAACATCCCCGTGCACATGGACGGCGCCCGCATCTTCCACGCCGAGGTCGCCACCGGCACACCCGCGAGCGACTACGCCGCCGAGGTCACCACCCTCATGGCGTGCCTCTCCAAAGGACTGGCCGCGCCCGTCGGCTCGATGCTCGCCGGGCCGGCCGATGTGATCGCCGCGGCCAGGGGCGAGCGCCAACGCCTCGGCGGCGGTATGCGCCAGGCGGGCGTGATCGCGGCCGCGGGAATCGTGGCCATCACTACGATGGTCGAACGCCTGGCCGACGACCACGCCAGGGCCAAGCGCCTCGCCATCGCCGTCGCCGATCGGTGGCCCGACGCACGCTGCGACCCCGACACCATCACGACCAACGTGGTCACCTGGCGCCACCCCGAGCCGATCGAGGTCGTCGAACACCTCGAGGGAGAAGGCGTCCGCGCCGGCACCATCGCCCCCGGCGTGCTTCGCCTCGTCACCCACTGCGACATCGACGACGACGGCGTCGAGCGGGCGATGAAAGCATTGTCGTCGGCCCCGTGAGCAACGGCGACGCCACGCCCAAGATCGCGCTGGCGATCTACGCCCACCCCGACGACGCCGACGTCTCCTGCGGCGGCACCCTGGCCAAGTGGGCGGCCGGGGGCGCGACCGTCGACGTCGTCGTCTGCGCCGCCGGCGACAAGGGCTCGTCGAACGCCGACGTCGTGCCCGCCGAGCTCGCTGCCCGCCGGGCCGACGAGGTCGAGCGCGCCACCGCCGCCCTCGGCCTCCACGCCCACCACGCCCTCGGCCACCCCGACGGCGACCTCGAGAACGACAAGCACCTGCGCCAGGAGCTCGTCACCCTCGTCCGCCGGCTCCAACCGAACGTCGTCGTCTGCCCCGACCCAACCGCGGTGTTCTTCGGTGCCGGCTATGTCAACCACCGCGACCACCGGGTCGTCGGTTGGGCCACCCTCGACGCCGTCGCCCACGAGGCCCGCAGCCCGCACTACTTCCCCGAAGCCGGACCGGCCCACCGCGTCGACGAAGTGTGGCTCTCGGGCTCGCTCGAACCCGACACGTGGGTCGACATCGAGGCCAGCATCGACGCCAAGGCCGAGGCCCTGCGCTGCCACGAGAGCCAGCTCGCCGAAGCCGGCGAGTGGCTGCGCACCTTCGTCCGCGAGCGGGCCGAGGAGGCGGGCCGCGCCGCCGGCGTGCGCTACGCCGAGGGCTTCCGCCGCCTCGTCATCGGCGGCTAGCGGGACCTACGCCGGCGGGGGCTGGTTGAACAGCTCCTCTTCCTTCAGCCGCTTCCACTCGGCCATGGCCCGGAGGGTCAGCACCGCGACCACGGCCACGCCGACCGCGGCCAACACTGCGCCCACCACCGCGCCGATGCCGGTGGCCGTCGAGCAGCTACCCGTGCACTGCAGGTCGACGAACGACCAGCCGATCAACGCCCCGCACAGGCCCGAGACCACGATGGCGGCCACGGCCAGGCCCCGGGCCCGCGCCGAGGGCAACGAGCTGAGCGGACGGTCCTCGGTGTCGGCCACGGCGCCGATCGTAGAGTGAGGACGTGGTCAACTCCGAGTCCGCCGTCGAACGGATGGCGGAGACGGCCGCCGCCTTCGTCGCCGGGCTCGACGCCAGCCAACGGGCCGTGGCCGCCCAACCCTTCGGCGACGACGCCGCCCGCCGCGACTGGCACTACGTCCCGAGGGTCCGCCCCGGCCTGTCGTTCCGCGAAATGACGGCCGCCCAGGCCAAGGCGGCCTACGCGCTGTTGGCCACCGGCCTGGCCGGCTCGGCGCTCGCGGCCACGACCACGATCATCGGCTTGGAGGACGTGCTCGACGAGATCGAGGGCCGCACCCGCCATCGTCACCGGGCCGACTACTCGACCACCGTGTTCGGCGACCCCGAGGCCGACACCCAATGGGGATGGCGCTTCGAGGGCCACCACGTGTCGGTCAACGTCACCGTCGCCGAGGGCGAGGTCGCGGCCACGCCCCTGTTCCTCGGCGCCAACCCCGCCGAGGTCTTGACGCCCACCACCGGTCACGCCGTCACCCGGCCCCTCGCCGCCGAGGAAGACCTCGCCCTCGAGCTCTTCGACCGCCTCGACGACGACCAGCGGGAGGAGGCCTGGCTGAGCCACGATGCTCCCGACGACATCCTCACCAAGGCCGCGCCCCGGCTCGACGAGCTGCCGGTCGTCGCCGGCCTCCGCCTGGCCAAGCTCTCGGGCTCCACCGAGTCGTTGGCCGAGGCCCTCGTCCGCCTCTACCTCGACCGCCTCCCGCCGCCCATCGCCGAGAAGCGCTGGGCCCGCCTGCGCCCGGTGTTCGGCGACGTCCGCTTCGCCTTCGCCGGCGAGCCGGCCCACCGCCGCCCGCACTACTACCGCCTCACCGGCCCCGCCCTCTTCGTCGAGTACGACAACACCCAGGACGGCGCCAACCACATCCACTCCGTCCTCCGCGACCCCGAGGGCGACTTCGGCGAAGACCTCCTCCGGGCCCACCGCAAGCTCGACCACGGCGTCTAAGGGGTATAGACGAGCGTCCCGGTGCCGATCCAGCGCGTGGCTCCGCTGCCAAGAGGCGAGCACGACTGTCCGGCTGTGGCGTCAGGATGCATCGCAAGCGTCCCTGACACCTGGCCGCTGAGGACCATCTGGCCAGCCCACAGGATCGAGAAGGCGTGCGCTCCATCAGACCCTACGGCGGCGCCGGCGTAGCACTGCCCTGTGATCGTGCCGTTGAGGAACGGGACCGAGCCGTCGGCGCAGGTTCCTCCCTGCAACCCGAACGAGCCGCTCCCGCCGGCCGCGAGGCCGGGGTAGAACAGGGGCGGCGTGGCCATGGTCCAGACTCCGGTGCATGCCGTCGTGTGGGCCGACGCGGGTGCGGCGGGCGCAATGGCGACCGCAGCGAGCACGCTCACGACGGCCAGGATGCGGCTGATCTTCGTCATGCTCGCGGTACGTCCGAGATCGGCCCGCGTGTCGAAAAACTTTCAGCGCGCCGCCAGGTCGCAAACTGTCCCGCCCGTGACCCGCACCAGTTCCGAGGGCGTGATGGCGAAGTTGACGTGGGGCGTGCCCGCCGCGGCCCAGACCTCGGCGTAGGCCAACAGGTCTTCGTCGACGAACGTGGGCAGCAACGTCTCGTGGCCGAAGGGCGGGACGCCGCCGACGGGATAGCCGGTGGCGTCACGCACCTCGACGGCCGACGCCCGGCCGGTGGAGGAAGCGCCGGAAGCCAAGGCCAGCTTGGCCTCGTCCAACAAGTTCGAGCCGCTGACCAAGGCCACCACCGGAGCACCGTCGGCCAGGAACACCAGCGATTTCACGATGGCCCCGACGGGCACGCCGATGGCCGCGGCCGCATCCTCGGCCGTGCGGGTGCCTTCGGAGAAGGCCACCGGAGCGACCACGAACCCGAGCGCGGACCCGGCCGAGACGACACGGAGGACGTTGCGGTGTGAAGCGTCGGTCATCCGGCCACCCTGCCAGAATTACGAGCGTGCGCGAGTGGCTGGTGGCGAGCGGGATCATCGAGGGCCCCGACGGCGTGCTGCTCGTCCAGAACAAGCGGCGCAACGGCTCGCTCGACTGGTCGACCCCGGGCGGCGTGGTCGAGGTCGACGCCGGCGAGTCGGTGCTCGACGGCCTCACCAGGGAGGTCCACGAGGAGACCGGCATCACCGTCAGCGCGTGGGAAGGCCCGGTCTACGAGATCGTGGCCGAGGCGCCCGACATGGGATGGCGGATGCGGGTCGAGGTCCACAAGGCCGTCGAGTTCAGCGGCGACCTCGTGCTCGAAGACCTCGACCAGATCGTGGTCGACGCCCAGTGGGTGGCGGCCGAGGCCTGCGCCCCCCACCTCGAAGCCTGCCCCTTGTGGGTGCGCGAGCCCCTGGCCGCCTGGCTCGAAGACCGCCACGAGCACGGCCGCGCCTACCGCTACCACGTCGAAGGCGCCGACCGCTCGACGATGACCGTCACCCGGCTCTGAGCACGATGACGACCACGACGACGAGGACGATCCTCCACGTCGACATGGACAGCTTCTACGCGTCGGTCGAAGTCCTCCTCGACCCGAGCCTGAAGGGCAAGCCGGTGATCGTCGGCGGCAGCGGCGACCGAGGGGTCGTCGCGAGCTGCAACTACGAGGCCCGCGCCTACGGCGTCCACTCGGCCATGCCAAGCACCAGGGCCAAGCGCCTCTGCCCCCAAGCCGTCTTCCTCCACGGAAGGTTCGACGTCTACATCGACTTCAGCCGCCGCATCCACGACGTGTTCAAGGAGTTCACGCCGCTGGTCGAGGGCATCAGCCTCGACGAGGCCTTCCTCGACGTGACCGGCGCCCACCGCCTCTTCGGCACCGGCGAGGAGATCGGCGGCCGCATCCGCCGGCGCATCACCGAAGAGATCGGCCTCGACTGCGCCGTCGGCGTGGCCGCCTCCAAGTTCATCGCCAAGCTGGCGTCGAAAGCGGCCAAGCCCACGCCTTCACGAACCGGCGCGGTCGGAGGCAAGGGCGTGCTCGTCGTCGAGCCTGGCCACGAGCTCGAGTTCCTGCACCCCCTGCCGGTGCGGGCCATCTGGGGCGTCGGCCCCGCCACCCAGAAGCGCCTCGACCGCTTCGGCATCGTCACCGTCGCCGACCTCGCCAACCTCCCACTCGACACCCTCACCGGCGCCCTCGGCAAGGCCCAGGGCCAACACCTGCACGACCTGGCCTGGGCCAGGGACGACCGCCCGGTGGTCCCCGACCAGAAGGTGAAGTCGGTCGGCCACGAGGAGACCTACGCCCACGACCTCCACGACCACACCGCCCTCGGCCGGGAGGCGGTGCGCATGGCCGACGCCGTGGCCCGCCGCCTGAGAAAGGCCGGCCTTGAGGGCCGCACGGTCACGATCAAGGTCAGGTTCCACGACTTTCGCACGATCACCCGCAGCTCGACCCTGCCGGCCCCGACGGCCACCGCCGCCCTGGTCGCCTCGGTGGCCAAAGACCTGCTCCAGGCGGTCGACCCCGGCCCCGGCGTCCGCCTGTTCGGCGTGAGCCTGAGCAACCTGTCCGACGCCGCTGACGAGCAACTGACGTTCGCCGGCGGCGACGTGTGGGACGACGCCTCCCGTGCGGTGGATGCCATCCGCGAGCGCTTCGGCGAGACCGCGGTCGGGCCTGCGGTGCTGGCCGACGCCGACGGCCTGCACCTCAAGCGCCAGGGCGACACCCAGTGGGGGCCACGGCCCGAGTCCGGGTGATGGTGACGAAGGTCCTGGCCTGCGCGATGATTGCGGGCGGGCCCGAGTGAGAAGGAAATCGGTAGCGTGCCGCTCTCCGAAGACGAACAGCGGATCCTCCAAGAGATCGAGAGGAACTTCTACGACTCCGATCCCGCGTTCGCCCGCGAGGTCAGCACCACCACGCTGTACCGTCACGCCGGCCGCAACCTGAAATGGGCCGGGGTCGGCTTCGTCGCCGGTCTCGTCGTCCTCATCCTCGGCTTCACCCAGTCCGTGCTCCTCGGCTTCGTCGGTTTCCTCGTGATGGTGGGCTGCGCCTTCCTCTTCTACCTGAACGCCGCCAAGATGGGCCGGGCCGGCCTGCAGTCGGTCTCGCAGCGCACCGGCAACATCACCGAGATCGTCAGCCGGCGCAGCCAGCGGATGCGCGAGCGCTTCCGCCGCGACGACCAGTCCTGACCCCGCCGCCGGCTAGCGGCGCAGCGCCCGGGGGTCGATCCACCAGCGGGTGCGGTTCCACCACGTGAGCTGGTCGAGCACGGCGGTGCGCACCACCCGAGCGTCCTGCACGGCATCGGCCACGTCGGCGGCGTCGACCCCGCTCTCGGCGTAGGCGGCGAAGGCGGCCCCGTCGGCCACCTGTTGCAGCGCGACCTTGGTCTCGGCGATGAGCCCGGCCGAGGGCGCGGCCCGCACCGTGTACTCCCGCAGCGTCTCCTGCGGCCGGCGGCGGACACCGGCACGATCGAGGGTCTCCTCGACGTCGCCCCACGCCGCCAGCACGCCCCCGGCCGGCGTCCCCCCACCGGCGAGCCACCGCCGGCGGCGGCGCCACACATGGGCCAGGGGCACGGCCACGCACCAGGCCCCGGCCGCGGCCAGCAGCCACAGGAACGCCACCACCACCGCCGGCAGGTGCTTGTCCTTGCCGGCCCCGTTGGCGGCCCCGGCGTTGCCGTTGATGTCGGGCAAGGTGGTCGACGTGTCGGCGCTGCCAGGCGCGGGCGCGATCGTGGTGGTGGCGGCCAACGCGGCCTGGTTGCCGCTCTCGTCCTGGGCCTCGGGCAGGCCGGTGTAGTTGCTGTTGTTGGGCGCGCCCCGCCCGGGCGTCGGTTCGAAGGCGACCCACCCGAACCCCTGGAGGTAGACCTCGGGCCACGCGTGGGCGTGCTCGTCGCGCACGTGGTAGACGCCGTCGGCCTGGAGCTCGCCCGGGGTGAAGCCGACGGTCACCCGCGTCGGCAGCCCGGCCAGGCGGGCGAGCACGGCGTAGGAGCCGGCGAACTGCTCGCAGTACCCCGCCTTGGTGCGGAAGAGGAAGTTCTCCAAGGCGCGGCTGTCGTGGCCCTGCTTGGCGTTGAGGTCGTAGCGGAAGCCGTGGTGGAAGTAGTCCTGCAGGGCGATGGCCTTGGCGTAGGGCGTCGTCGCCGGCGCGGTGATGCGCAGCGCCTCGTTGCGCACACGATTGTCGAGGGGCGGCAGCGCGAGGTATCGCGTAGCGAGGTCTTCCGGCACGGGGCCGGTGCCGGCGGTCGACAGCAACTCGGGCGTGAGCTGGGGCACCGCCGATTGCACGGTGTAGGCCGAGCCGTCGGTCGTCGCCTCCGGCGTGATCAGGCTCGCGGTGTCGCGGTTGTAGCTGACCTGGTCGAGGCCCGAGACCCGCTGCGGGCGGAAGGCGGCTGGCAGCCAGATCGAGTCGAGGGCGGCGATCTGGAACTTCTGCTGGTCGGCGGCGGTGGGGATGTCGGTCCGCAGCGACTCGTCGGTGTTGATGCGGCCGCGCGTCGCCCGGTACGTGTCGTTCGACGACCAGATCGTCCCGTCGAAGGTGTCGAGCGACGTGAGCCGCCAGTAGGCCTTGACCGTCGCCTCGACGGTGAACACCTCGAGGCCCTGCTGTTCGACCAGCCGGTCGCGGATGCTCACGAGGGGGCTCACCGTGGCCCGGTTCGACGGGCCCGGCAGCGGGCGGTTCTTGTAGCGCAACAGCTCGCCACTGGTGGCCGTCGGGATGCGGGGCCCGAACACCAACCCGCCGACGAGGGCGATGGCGCCAAGGGCGGCGGCGTTGCGGGCGATGCTCGCGGGGCCGTGGGCCGGCCGCCCCCCGAACCACGAGCCGCCCCGGTACGAACGGCCGAGGCCGTGGGTCACGAGGAAGGCCAGGGCCGCGGCCACGAACATGGCGATGGCCACGGTGCGGTTGTGGGCCGTGCCCAGGGCGGCGGTGAAGAGGAAGAGGCTGAACGCGGGGATCACGGCTTCGAACGTGGCCTGCAGGCGGAAGGCGGCCCAGTCGGCCATGAAGGCCGACACCCCGAGGGCGATCACCGTCGCCAGCACGAACCCGGGCAGCACCGGCGCCGGGGCCCGCACCACCGAGAACTGCCCCCTGGCGTCGCCCAGCAGCGAGGCCGCTTCCCGCAGCGTGAACGGCAGCGGCAGCCCGTAGGCGGTGGTATGGCCGAGCACCGTCCACGTCCCGATGAGCGCGACCGCGCCGAACGTCGCCACCGCCGACGCGCCCGTCGGCAGGTCGTTGCGCCGGCACCACCACGCCACCGCGTGGCCCGCCAACGTGGCCAGCACGACGGGGACGAGGTAGCCGTTGCCGGAGAACAACCGCGAGAAGCCGAGGGCCACCGACAACGTCAGCGCGGTGAGGGCGATGGTGGCGGCGTTGGGCCGGGCGCTCATCGCCACGCCCCGTCCCACGCGACCGCGAACGGCGTCTGGCCGGTGACCCGCACGACGGCGGTGAAGGCGGGCAGCGACTTCGGCTGCGGGATCGGCCCGCCGGGTTCGTAGGCTGAGCGTTCGACGAGCACGAGGACGATCGTCCCGTAGCGGCTGCGCAAGCGGGCCAGCGCTTCGAGGTCGGCGGCCGGCGTGCGGTCGGTCGTGACGATGGCGAGCGAGCCGCCGTTGCCGGCGCGCCGCAACGACGCGGCCACGCCCGCCAGCTTGTCGTCGCGCGTGGCCTCGACGGTGGCCAGGTGTTCGAGCACGGCTTCGGAATGGACGTGGCCCCAACCGAACTTGGAGTCGGTGCCGTCGGTCGACACCAACCGCAGCAGCGCGTTCTGCTTGCTGCTGGCCGCGTGGATGCTGGCCGCGGCCGACACCGCGATCTCCAGCGACGCGGGGGTGTGTACTCGCGAACGCACGTCAAGGAAGATCGTCGAGCGCGTCTGCCACGGCATCTCGTCCTGGCGGATCATCAGGTCGTCGACCCGCGCCGTCGAGGCCCAATGCACGCGCCGCAGGTCGTCGCCCACCTCGTAGGGCCGCAGCGCATAGAAGTCCTCGCCGTGGCCGAGCAGCGCCCGCGGGTGTTGCGCGCCCGAGTGCGGGTCGTGGCCCTGGGCCGTCGGCATCGGCAGCACGTTGTCGATGCGGGGGTACACGGTGAGCTGGGTGATGCCCACGCTCGTCGTGGTGTTCGACGCCAGGCCGAAGGGGTCGCTGAGCGAGACCTCCAGGGGGCCGATGTCGAAGATGCCCCGCTCCTCGGTCGGCAAGCGGTAGGCGGCGCGGCTGCCGGTCTTCGGGCCGAGGGGCGGGACCAGGAACCGGGCCCATCGCCATCCCCGGTCGAACGGGTCGCGCACGCTGAGCACGGGCGTGCGCCGGCCGCCGAGGTTGCGGATGCTCAGGTCGACCCGGCTCGACGCACCCGCGTGGACGCGGGGCGGGTGCAGCACCCGCTCGGTGCGGACGTCGAGCGGTTGCAGGCGCACATGGGCCAGGGCCGCGCAACAGAGGATCAAGGTCGCGGCCGCGATCACGTAGAGCTCGACCAACCCGAGCAGGCGGCCGGCGAGCAGGAACGCGATCGTGCTGCCCGCCAGCGTCCAGCCGCGGCGGGTGAGCACCTAGCCCTTGGCCGTGGGCACGGGCACCGACGCCAGCACTTCGTCGAGGACGTCGGCCTGGGTGGTGCCGCCCATGGCCGCTTCCGGCGAGAGGACGAGGCGGTGCTCGAGGACAGGGCCGGCCAGGGCCTTGAGGTCGTCGGGCAGGACGAACTCGCGACCGACCGAAGCCGCCAACGCCCGGCTGGCCCGCAGCAACGACAGCGTTCCCCGCGGCGAGACGCCGAGGGCGAGGCGGGGGTGGCGCCTGGTGGCGTCGGCCAGGTCGACGAGGTACGACTTCAGGCTCGGGGCGATGTGCACGCCCTGGGCCACGGCCGACATCGCGCTGACGTCGGCCGACGTCACTACGGGGTCGACCTGCTCGACGGCGGTGCTGCCGTGGGTGTCGAGGATCTCGATCTCGGCCGCCTTGTCGGGGTAGCCCATCTCGATGCGCATGAGGAAGCGGTCGAGTTGGCTCTCGGGCAGGGGATAGGTGCCCTCGTGCTCGATCGGGTTCTGGGTCGCGATCACCATGAACGGGGCCTCGAGCACGTAGGTGGTCGAGTCGACGGTGACCTGGCGTTCCTCCATGGCTTCGAGCAGCGCCGACTGGGTCTTGGGCGAGGCCCGGTTGATCTCGTCGCCGAGCACGATGTTGGCGAAGATGCCGCCGTGGCGGAACTCGAAGGTGTCGCTGTTGCGCTTGTAGACCATCACGCCGGTCACGTCGCTCGGCAGCAGGTCGGGCGTGAACTGGATGCGGCTGTACTCGCCGTCGATGGAGGCGGCCAGCGCCTTGGCCATGCTGGTCTTGCCGACGCCGGGGACGTCCTCGATGAGGAGGTGGCCCTCGGCCACCATGCAGACGAGGGCCAGGCGGATGGCGTCCTCCTTGCCGGCGATCACCCGCTCGACGTTGCCGACGACGGAGTCGAACCTCTCGGCGAAAGAAGCGACGCCCGCCGCCGCCGTGCGCTGTCTGGCCACCCAAAACCTTTCGTCCGCGTGCGGAGAGGCAGCGTAGTTGGCGGTGCCACTACCTTCCGGTCGTGGGCACGGCGCTGGCGGTCGACATCGGTGGCACCAAGGTGGCCGTGGGCGTGGTGGCCGAGGACGGTTCGGTGCTCCATTCGGCCTCCGAGGCCACGCCTGACCAGGGCCTGTTCGACGTGGTCAGGCGGTTGGCGGACTCGGTGCGCACCGGCGACGAGGTCGTGTGCGGGGTCGGCTGCGGCGGACCGATGACCGCCGGCGGCGAGCTGGTATCGCCGTTGAACATTCCCCAATGGCGCTCGTTCCCGCTGCGGTCGTCGTTGGCTTCGGCCACCGGGCTGCCCACGTTCGTCGACAACGACGCCAAGGCGCTGGCCCGGGGCGAGGGGTGGGTCGGCCGGGCCGCCGGTATCGACGACTTCATCGCCATGGTGGTGTCGACCGGCGTCGGCGGCGGCATCGTGCTCGGCGGCCGCCTGCTCGACGGCGCCCTCGGTAACGCCGGCCACATCGGCCACGTGATCGTCGAGTCAGGGCCCGACGCCCGCCGGTGCGGGTGCGGCGCCCGCGGGTGCCTGGAGGCCGAGGCGTCCGGGCTCGCCATCCGTGCCATCACCGGCGGGCCGCCGGCCTCTGCACTTCCGGCCGTGCGTGAGCGCACCGGGACGCTGGTCGGGCGGGCGGTGGCCTCGGTCGCCAACCTCCTCGACCTGCGATTGGCGGTGGTCGCGGGCTCGGTCGCCCTCGGGTTCGGGGAGCCCTTCTTCGCCGCGGCCCAGGCCGAACTCGACCGCTCGTGCCGCCTCGACTTCTCGGTCGGTGCCGAGATCGTGGCCGCGGGCCTCGGCGCCGACGGGCCGTTGGTGGGCGCGGCCGCCGTGGGCTTTTTTGCTACCGACCGGTAACCTTCGCGTCATGGACGTTCGCTATCCGCCTGAGGCCGAGACCTACCGGGAAAAGGTGCAGGCCTTCCTGGCCGAGAAGCTGCCGGCCGACTGGAAGGGGATCGGCGCCCTCGGGCACGAAGCGGCCGAGCGGTTCACCGCCGAATGGCGCAACGTCCTCTACGAGAACGGCTACCTGGCGGTGTCGTGGCCCAAGGAGTACGGCGGCCAGGCGTTGTCGCCGCTCGAGCAGGTCGTGCTGGCCGAGGAGTTCGCCAGGGCGGGCGTGCCCCAGGGCGGGTTCAACGACGTCTTCGGGATCCAGATGGTCGGCAACACCATCATCCAGTGGGGGACGGAGGAGCAGAAGCGCCACTTCCTGCCCCGCATCCTGAGCGGCGCCGACAAGTGGTGCCAGGGCTACAGCGAGCCCAACGCCGGCTCCGACCTCGGCAACCTCGGCTGCAAGGCCGAGCTCGACGGCGACGAGTGGGTGGTCAACGGCCAGAAGATCTGGACGTCGGCCGGCCACCTGGCCAACTGGATCTTCGTGTTGACCCGCACCGACCCGACGGCCGGCAAGCACAAGGGCATCACCTTCCTGCTCGTGCCCATGGACCAGCCCGGCGTCGAGGTGCGGCCGATCAAGATGATCTCGGGCGAGTCGGAGTTCAACGAGGTCTTCTTCACCGACGCGCGGGCGCCGAAGGAGAACGTCGTCGGCGAGGTCAATGGCGGGTGGGCGGTGGCCATGACGCTGCTCGGCTACGAGCGGGGCGAGGCCGCCGCGGTCGTTCCGATTCGGTACCGCACCGAGCTCGACCGGCTCGTCGAGCTGGCCAAGGAATACGGCAAGGCCGACGACCCGAACATCCGCCAGCGGTTGGCGTGGTGCTACTCGAAGGTCGAGATCATGCGCTACCTCGGTATGCGGGCGCTGACCGCGTTCCTCAAGGGCGGTATGCCGGGGCCGGAAGCCTCGATCTCCAAGGTGTTCTGGAGCGAGTACCACCACAAGTCGACCGAGCTGGCCATGGACATCCTCGGGCCTCATGGCCTCGTGCCCACCGGCCGGCCGCCGGCCTCGGCCTTCCAGACCGACGACCCGGGCGCGCCCAACGACACCGCCTCGTGGGCGGGAACGTTCCTCAACGCCAGGGCGGGCACGATCTACGCGGGCACGTCCCAGATCCAGCGCAACATCATCGGCGAGATGGTGCTCGGGCTGCCCAAGGAGCCGCGGGCCGACGGTGGCCCGTGGAACGAGTCGTCGAAGCGCTGACGATCCGCTCCGCGCCGTTCGCCGAGCTCTCGCCTTCGGTCGTCTACGGGATCCTGCGGCTGCGTTCGGTCGTGTTCGTGATGGAGCAGGACTGCGTGTTCCTCGACGCCGACGGCCGTGACGTGGAGGCGGGCGCGGTCCACCTGTGGGTGTCGGACGGCGACGAGGTCGTGGCCTGCGCCCGCGTGTTGCCCGAGGCCGAGGGCGTCTCGATCGGCCGGTTGGTGACCGCGCCTTCACACCGGCGGCGTGGGTTGGGCGAGGCGTTGATGCGTGCGGCGATGTCGATGGCGGGCCGGCCTGCCCGCATCCACGCCCAGTCGCACCTGGCCGGCTGGTACGGGCGCATGGGGTTCTCGGTGTGCGGGGACGAGTTCCTCGAGGACGGCATCCCCCACGTGGCGATGGTGATAGGCGTCGGGCGGTGAGGATGGGGCGGGCTGCGGTGGCGGTGTTGGTGCGGCCCGGGTTGTGGGCGACGGCGGTGGTGCAGCTCTTCCGGCTGGCGCCGGGGGGTTGGTGGCGGCGGTGGCCGCCGGTGCCGGCGCCCGATCCTGACTACCTCAGGTTCCGGCTCCAGACCCAGTACGGCGACCCTTCCCGGGAGCCGGAGGTGGCCGACTTGGTGGCCTACCTGGAATGGTGCCGCGGCTACGGCAAGGTCGCGCGGTAACGTCTGCGGCTGATGCGAGTGCTCCCACCACCCGGCGGGCGCCAAAGGGCGCAACGGCCATAGGTGCTGGGAATGTCGCGAGCGCTCGTCCTCAATGCTTCGTTCGAGCCGCTTTGCGTCGTCGCCACCCGGCGGGCTTTGGTGTTGGTGCTCGACTCGAAGGCCGAGCTGCTCTCGGGGACGGGGCGTGACTTCCACAGTGCCCGCTCTTCGTTCCCCGAGCCCTCGGTGGTCCGGCTGGTGGCCTACGTGAAGGTGCCCTACCGGACCCGGGTGGCGCTGAACCGGCGGGCGATCTTCCTGCGGGACGGGCACCGGTGCCAGTACTGCGGGGCCGCGGCCGAGAACATCGACCACGTGGTGCCCAGGTCGCGGGGTGGGTTGCACCGGTGGGACAACGTGGTGGCCGCCTGCCGGCCGTGCAACGCCCGCAAGGAGGACCGGCTGTTGTCGGAGGTCACGAGTATGCGGCTGCGGTCTTCGCCGTCGGCGCCGACCGGGCGGGTGTGGATGCTCCTGGCCATGGGCGGGATGCGGCCCGAGTGGCGGGAGTTCCTCCAGTTGCCGGAGGCGGAGGCCCGCGAGCTGGCCGAGCTGTCTGCCTGATTTCTGGCAGGGGATCGGGCATTCGGTGCCGAATGAAATGTTCAGGTCAGGCGAGGGCGGTCGGGGGGACCGCCCACGCCGACCGACCTCGCTCCCGGCCTCGGTCGTTCCGTGGCCGGTCGAGCGCAGGGCCGGGGGGGCCGGCACGCTGCACTCCTTGGGTGTGCCGGACGCGTCCCGTGGCCGGTTGGTCCGGGTGTTGTCGGTGGACCGGCCGGCCTTGGTGTTGGGGTCGACCCAGCCCTCGCCTCCCGCCTTGGCCGGGGTCGAGGTCAAGGTCGAGGTCGTGCGCCGGGCCAGCGGGGGAGGCGCGGTGCTGGTCGAGCCCGGGCGGTTGGTGTGGGTCGACGTCTTCGTGCCCGCCGGCGATCGGTTGTGGGTCGCCGACGTGGGCCGGGCCTTCTGGTGGTTGGGGGAGGTGTGGGCCTCGGCCTTGGGTTCGCTGGGCGTCGACGGGGCGGTCGTGTATCGCGGGCCGTTGGTGACGACGGCGTGGTCTTCGTTCGTGTGCTTCGCCGGTCTCGGACCTGGCGAGGTCACCGTCGGCGGCCGGAAGGCGGTGGGCATGGCCGCCCGGCGGACTCGTGCGGGCGCGTTGTTCCAGTGCGCCGTGCCGTTGGCGTGGTCGGCGGCCTCGATCGTTTCCCTGCTCGGCCTGCCTGCCGTTGCCGCTGACGAGTTGGCTTCGGTGGTGTACCCCGTGCCCTTTTCCGCCGACCAGGTCGTCTCGGCGTTTGTGAACGCTCAGGCCGGCATGTCGGGCTGAGCGTTCACAGACGCGGCTCGCAGGAGGGCTTCGGCGGCGGCGGCCCGCTCGAGGGCTCGGTGGAGGGCGTCTTCGGCGGCTTCGGCCCTGGCCTCGGCCCGTTCGGCCCGCTCGGTGGCGGTGGCCGTGGCCAGCTCGGCCAACCTCACGATGGCGTGGGGGGGCATGGCGTCCTCCTCCGGGGTGGTGGTCGTGGGCGGGGCCGGGCGGGGGCCGGTGCGGGGGGAGCGCTCGGCCCGGGCCAGGACGGCTTCGAGGGGGACGAGGCGCTGGAGGCCGTGCGGGCCGGGCATGAGGCGGGAGGCGACCTGGCCGCCGCGGTACCAGGCCCGGAGGGTGGATCGGGAGACGCCGGCCTGGCGCTCGGCCTCGGCCAGGTCGACCCAGGTGGCGGTGGTGTCGCTCTCGAGTTCGGCCTGGATGGCGAACTCGTGGCCCCATTGCTCGACGAGTTGCTGCAGTTCGTTGTCCATGGCTCTGCTCCGCGATGTTAGACAGGGTGTTGACAGGGGTCAAGCACGGTGTGAGAGTGGCGGCCATGTTCGAACGATTCACCGACCGGGCCCGTCGTGTGCTGGTGATGGCGCAGGAGGAGGCCAAGTTGCTGGGGCACGGCTTCATCGGCACCGAGCATCTGCTGCTGGGTTTGGTGGCCGAGGGCGAGGGCGTGGGGGCCAAGGCGCTGGCCGCCGTCGGGGTTGACCTGGCCGACGTGCGGGCCCGGGTGCTGGCCGTGGTCCCGGCCGGCGGGCCGGTCGACGGGCCGGCGCCGTTCACGCCCCGGTCGAAGAAGGTGCTGGAGATGTCGTTGCGGGAGGCGTTGGGGCTGGGCCACAACTACATCGGCACCGAGCACCTGCTGTTGGGCTTGCTCCGGGAGCGGGAGGGCGTCGGCGCCCAGGTGCTGATGGCCGCCGGGGTTCGCCTCGAGGACGTGCAGGCCAAGGTCGTCGAGCTGTTGTCGGGGTTCAGCCGGCCCCGGCCCGGCCCCGGGTCCGCTGCCGACCATGTCACGCCCGCGGGTTCGATCGTGCCCGACCGGGCCAAGGCCGAGGCCGGTTCGGAGCCGTTGGGGAGCCACCACTATTTGTTGGCCGTGCTCGGCGATTCCTCCAGCCTCGGCGGGCGCCTGCTCCAGTCGTTCGGCGTCACCGACGAGGCCGTGCGCGATCGCCTCGGCTCGATGGGCGTCGTCGGCACGAGCGACGAGCTTCTTCCCCCGCCGTCGCCGGCCCCGCCCCCGCCCCCGGCCAAGTTGGAGCTCACCTTCGGCGGCCTGACCGTCCGGGTAGACGACGACGCCATGGCCGCCGAGCTCCAAGCCGCGATCGTGTCGAACCTCCAGGGCACCGTCGGTCCGACCGACATGGAAGCAGCCCTGCGCGACCGCCTGGCCGACATGCTCCGCCCGCCGCCTCAGCCGGATGCCGACGGCGACGGCGACTCGACGACCACGTCGTAGGCGCCACGGCCAAGATCCACCGAGACGATCGGTTCGCCGAAGCCCTTCTCGGGTGCACACCCGGGACGTCCTTCGCGATGCCCCTGTACCGTCATCCTCGTCGCCGCCGACCCTAGAACCGCGCCTTCGTCCTCCAGGTACGAACCACGGCGACGCGCAGGGTGGTCCCTTCAGCCCTCGCTTGTGACCACATGATCAGCAGGAACGCCGGGACGAACAACGGCATCGGCACCCAAGCGGAAAAGCCGTCGAAGGTGTTCGGCGACCGGTTCCGCGTCGCTCGGGGCAGGTACGGGAGTGGCACGAGTCGAGGCCGGCGCTCGTCCAAGGAGCACGGCGGTGGTCACCAGCGCTGCCGCAGTGGTCGCCCCAGCGATCGCAGGAAACGGCGAGCCCTCGGTCGCGTGGAAGGCGGCCAGAGTGGCCAACACCGCGGCCAGCGCGAGGAGCACACCTTGCAACCATCGGATCACGATCGCCCATTCTTCTCGTAACGTGATCGGCCATCTCGGTCGAGCCACACCGTCTCGGGGAGCGCCTCGTGACGATGCGGCGTAGCAAGACATCCTGCATGACGGTGACCTTCGTCAGGGACTGCAGTCGAATTGCGCAATGCCGTCGGAGTACGACAGACCGCAGGACATCGTGGAGGCATCAGAGGACTCAAATACGACACTGGACGGATGCGCATCGCGGGGATACAGGAAGAAGAAGACACCTGAAGAAGCATCGATCCGGCTCGCCGCCGACGTCCCATCCGAGAACGTAACTTCCGCCTTACGCACACGCTGTGGCATCACGCCGAGTAGGAACGACGGATCGAGCGACGGATCACCCCAAACGGGGCTGGGGTCGCGGAAGTGGGTTGCCTTGTCGGGAAGAACTGGACACCCGAACGGCTTGCCTCGATATATCAGGCCAGCAGATTGTTCCGCGGACAGTACTGGGTCGAACTCCACTGTCAGACACGTGCCATCGTCGGTCGCGTCCGCCTGGAAGACCTCCCACTTGACGGTGCCCTCTTGACCGGTGGCCAACGACCGCCAGTCGCCGACCGGCTTCGGCTCCTTGACATTGAACCTTCCACATGCGCCGAGCATCACGCACGTCGCGACGATCAAGACTGTTCTAGCTCTCACTGGAAGAGCGAGTTCCGAAAGAAAGAAAGCGACCCCCGTATTGAGCCGCCGTCCGGGTGGATCTGGCCGACGTGCGGGCCAGGGTGCGATGCCATAGAGCCATTCCGCCACTACTCACGCGAAGGACCTTATGGGTTGAGCATGACGAGCGGACGCGGGGCCCGCATCGGCCGCACCCGTGGTCAACTAGACGCCGTGGCCTCGGGACGAACCGCCGTCCCTCAAACCGAATCTCGGTTCCGAGCGCGGTCGCCGCGCTCTGAGCCAACTGATTGCCTTCAGACAGGAGTGATGGTTCGTCCATGGAATCGGTATCCCAACGGTCTGCCCAATCCTGGAGATCGCCTCGGAGCTCGGGCGGCAAGTCCAAGCGATCGAGGTCTAATGGGCCGTCTGCATCCCAGAAGATGGTGATAGCCCTTTCCGGCATGAGCCAAAGTTTCCGATGCCGATGGCGGGTCATAGCTGGCTCACGCGAAGACGGTAGTGAGTGTCTTCGTCGCACGTTTGAGACGACCGCCACGGTTTACTCAATGTGGACGGAGTCAGGAGCACAAGTGCGAGGGTAATGTCAGGGCTCGAGCCCGTCGGCGGCGGCATCGTGCAAGGCGGCCTCGTACTTGCGGTCGAGTTGGCGGAAGGCCTCGGCCAACGAGCGGTGGGTCTTCGCCGAGGAGTCGGCCTGGTCGAGGTCGTCGAAGGTTGCGAGCGCCCGGACGAGCCAGGGGATGGCGTCGTCGGCCCGGCCGTCCTCGATGAGGCGCTCGCCGACTTCACGGTCGAGCTCGGCGGCAACGGCGTCGTGGCCGGCCTCGTCGTACGCCGACCGGGCGGCGGAGAAAGCTTCGAGCGCGTCGTCGATTCGACCGAGCTGCCAGAGCTCGAGGCCGGCGCTGCGGTGGGCGTCCGCCGCCTCCATGTCACGCCTCCGTTTTCAGAAGGCGCCATCCTTCCACGTTGTGGTGTCGTGACCAGGCCCGGCCGTGAGAAGGTGAAGGGCGATGGCAGCCCAGGATACGACCGTCGAGGCGCTCGGGGTGGCGGTGGCGGCGAAGGTGCCGGTGCTGCTGTGGGGGGCGCCGGGAACAGGGAAGACGAGCGCGATCCGGGCGATGGCGGAGGCCGCCAACCTGCCGTGCGAAACGGTGATCGCGGCCATCAGGGAGCCGAGCGATTTCAGCGGACTGCCGGTTATCGTCGACGGCGTCGTGCACTTCGCGCCGCCGAGGTGGGCCGAGCGGCTGGCGCAGACGAAGGAGGGCGAGGGCATCCTCTTCCTCGACGAGATCTCGACCGCGCCGCCGGCGGTGCAAGCCGCGCTCCTCAGGGTCGTGCTCGAGCGGGTCGTCGGCGACCTGGCCCTGCCGGAAGGGATCGTCGTCGTCGCCGCCGCCAACCCGCCGGAGTTGGCCGCCGACGGATGGGACCTGTCGGCGCCCTTGGCCAACCGCTTCTGCCACCTCGACTGGACGGTCGAAGCCATGGGGTTCGCCCAAGGCATCGCCGGCGGATGGAAGGCGCCGAAGGTCCCCGCCCTCCCGGCAACGTGGCAGGAACACCTGCCGTTGGCCAGAGGAATGGTGTCGGCCTTCATCGCGGTGAGGCCGGCCCTCGCCCTCGACGTGCCGACCGACGCCGCCCGAGCAGGGCGGGGCTGGCCGAGCCCGAGGACGTGGGAGATGGCGGCCCGGCTCTGGACCGCGGCCGACGTGGCCGGGGCCAGCCAAGAGGCCAAAGCCCAACTGGTCGCTGGCGCGGTGGGCGACGCCGCCGCCATCCAACTGCTGACGTGGCAAGCGGAG
>JAXDPV010000163.1:0-7440 GCA_034668185.1 Actinomycetota bacterium | reverse complement strand
GCGCCTCGGGCGACCACTTGTGACCGATCAAGCGGGCAGGGAACGAGGGCGGCGGCGGGCTTGGGCCGCGAGTTCGGCCAGTCGGCGGGCGGTGGCCCGCGGGTTGCGGACGATCTCGTCCCACGTGAAGCGGGCGACGAGCCAGCCGGTGGCGGCGATGACGGCGGTTTCACGCCGGGCGTCGTAGAGCGGCTGGCCGGCGTGGTGCATCCCGTCGAGCTCGATGAACAGGCCGAGCTCCGGCCAAGCGAGGTCGACCCGGGCGACGAAGTTGCCATAGCGGTCGTAGACGACGAATTGCCGGACGGGTTCGCCGAGACCGGGCACCGTCCTGGCGAGCTGCAGCGCCAGCGTCTCGAGCAGGCTCTCGGTCGGCGCGGCATCCGGCGGTCGGAGGGCGAGCACCCGGCGAACCCTCGACCCGCCGGGCGGGCCGGCGCGTCCTGGTTCGACCGCGGCGGCAGCCTCGGCCACCTCCGCCACCGTGGTCAACCGCTTGCGCAGCGCCGACTCCAACGCCTGCTCCCACTTGAGGTCGTCGAGCACCATCGCCAGGTCGACCAGTGTCTGCACCGCGTCGAGGCATGGCAGGCCGGCGACGGTCACGATCCGCTCCGGCGGGATCGTGCGCCGGCGGACGCCGTCCCTGAGGTGGCTGCCATTGGCGTCGCGGGTCACCTCGGCTTTGGTCAACTCGACGCCGTCGAGTGAGTGGAGCACGCCGGCCAGCGCTCCACTCGCGGGCGCGTCGGTGGCCACGATCAGGGCGATGGCCCGGTCGAACACACTCGGCGGCTCCGGGCCGTACCGGTAGGTCGACCGCGCCACCTTGGTCCATCGGCCGAGGTGTTCCCCCCAGCGAAGTTGACTACGGGTCAAGCCGCTTTCGGCGGCCGTGAAGTACAGCGAGCGCACGGGCATCTCCTCGTCGCGCTGGTCACATGTGGCCGCCATTTCCGCCCGATCGGGCGCGTATGGCGGCCAAAAGTGACCGATCCTGCTGGCTGAGGAGGAAGTGGGGACCGCGGGGTTGCGGCAGTAACGTACTCGGCGGGATGCGCAACTTCACCGACGATCTCGTCGCGCTCAGAAAGCGGTTGAACGAGGCGGGGGCGTACCTCGGCCTGGCCGGCAAGCGGGCGCGCCTCGACGAGCTCGAGGGGGAGATCGCCAAGCCCGACCTGTGGGACGACCAGGACCACGCGAGACAGGTCACGACGGAATACGGGCGGGTCGGCGACGACGTCAAGCTGCTCGACGGCCTGACCGCGAGGCTCGACGACGCCGAGGCCCTCTACGAGATGGCCGCCGAGGAGAACGACGAGAGCCAGGCGGCCGACATCGAGCACGAGGTCCAAGAGCTCACCAAGGAGCTCGACCAGCTCGAGGTGCGCAGCCTCTTCAACGGCGAGTACGACGAAGCCGACGCCATCTGCGAGATCCACGCAGGCGCCGGCGGCACCGACGCCCAGGACTGGGCCGAGATGATGATGCGGATGTACATCCGGTGGGCCGAACGAAGGGGCTTCGGCTACGAGATCGACGACGTGTCGCCAGGGGCCGAGGCCGGCATCCTCAGCGCCACCCTGATCATCAAGGGCCGCTACGCCTACGGCCTCCTCAGCGCCGAGAAGGGCACCCATCGCCTGGTCCGCATCAGCCCGTTCGACGCCCAGGCCAGAAGGCAGACCAGCTTCGCCTCCCTCGACCCGACCCCGTTCATCGAGGACCTGAGCGCCGAGGTCAACATCGAAGAGAAGGATCTCAGGGTCGACACCTACCGAAGCTCAGGAGCGGGCGGCCAGCACGTCAACGTCACCGATTCCGCGGTCCGGCTGACGCACCTCCCCACCGGCATCGTCGTCAGTTGCCAGAACGAGCGCAGCCAGATGCAGAACAAGGCCCGGGCCATGCAGGTGCTGGCGGCCAAGATCGCCGACCGCCAGCGGGAGGAGCGCCTGGCCGAGATGGAGGCCATCAGCGGCCCGGCCTCACAGGCGGGCTGGGGCAACGCCTTCCGCCACTACGTCCAGGCGCCCTACCAGATGGTGAAGGACGACCGCACCGGCTACGAGACCGGAAACGTGCAGGCCGTGCTCGACGGCGACCTCGACCAGTTCATGGAGGCCTGGCTGAGGTGGCGCCGTTCGCAGGCCGAGTCGCGGTAGCCTCGAAACCCGAACATGATCCGTCTGGACCACGTCACCAAGTCCTACAAAGGGACCACGGTCGCCCTGCGCGACTGCTCCGTCGACATCGCCAAGGGCGAGTTCGTCTTCCTCGTCGGCCCTTCGGGCTCGGGCAAGTCGACCTTCCTCAGGCTCCTCACCAAGGAGCAGGAGCCCGACGAGGGCACCATCTGGGTGGCGGGCAAGGAGATCAACACCCTCAACCACTGGAAGGTCCCGTACCTGCGCCGCAACATCGGCTGCGTGTTCCAGGACTTCCGCCTCCTGCCCAACAAGTCGGTGTACGAGAACGTGGCCTTCGCCCTCGAGGTCATCGGCCGGCCGAAGCACGTGATCTCGTCCCAGGTGCCCCAGATCCTCGACCTCGTCGGCCTCTCCAAGAAGATGGAGAACCTGCCGACCGAATTGTCGGGCGGCGAGCAGCAGCGGGTGTCGATCGCCCGGGCCTTCGTGAACCGACCGCTGATCCTCCTGGCCGACGAGCCGACCGGCAACCTCGACCCCAACACGTCGGTCGGCATCATGCGCCTGCTCGACCGCATCAACCGCACGGGCACGACCGTCGTCATGGCCACCCACGACCAGGGCATCGTCGACTCGATGCGCCGCCGGGTGATCGAGCTTGACCGCGGCATCGTTGTGCGCGACCAGGCCCGAGGCGTCTACGGCGTGGGCGTCACCTGATCGTGACCGCGGTCTACGACGCCGACACCGACCGGGACACCATCGCCCGCCGGTACTGGCGCCGCCAGCTCGTGCTGACACTGGTGGCCACCGCCGTCGGCCTCGCCGCCTTCGAGCTCACCCGGCTCAGCATCCGCCGGGAAGCCGCGGTCGATACCGTCATGCTCGCCGACGGCCGCATCGTCCGCAGCGCCAGCAAGGCCGCCACCCTCTGGCCGGCGGCGGTCGGCATCGTCGCCATCCTCGTCGTCTCCGCCTTCCTGCTCGTCCACGCCTGGCGCGTCGCCGCCTTCACCCTCCGCAGAGGAGCGCTCTAACACCATGGCCATCTCCGTCGACTACGTCGTCCGCGAGACGTTCACCAACCTCCGCCGCAACCTGTTGATGACGACCGCCGCCGTCCTCACCGTGGCGGTGTCGCTCTCCCTCGTCGGTGGCGCGCTGCTCCTGCAGCAGGCGGTGAACAAGGCGACGGTGCAATGGCGGGGCGGGGTCGAGCTCAACATCTTCTTGAACCCCGACGTGGCCGCCAACCAGCGCGAGGCGTTGCAGACCGAGCTCGAGAACATGCCCCAGGTGAAGAAGGTGACGTACGTCGACCAGGACGCGGCGTTCAACGAGTTCAAGCAGATGTTCGCCAACTCGCCCGACATGGTCGAGAGCGTGACGCCCAAGGACCTGCCGCCGTCGTTCCGCGTCGTGCCCCGCCAGCCCGAGCTGGTCGACGCCGTGGGCGAGCGCTTCACCAAGCGCGAGGGCGTGAAGGAAGTCGTCTACGCCCGGGAGACGGTGCAGACGCTGATCCGGGTGACCTTCTACCTCAAGTGGGGGATCGCGGTGATCGCCGGCGTGCTCCTGTTGTCGGCCGCGCTGCTGATCCTGAACACCATCCGCATGGCGATCTTCGCCCGCCGGCGCGAGGTGGCGGTGATGAAGCTGGTGGGCGCGACCAACTGGTTCATCCGGGTGCCGTTCATGCTCGAAGGGATGATCCAGGGCTTGGTCGGCGCCGCCGGCGCGTTCATCGCCATCTGGTTCGGGCGCACGGTCATCGAGCGGTTGATCCAGGGCAACACCCTGCTGAGCCAGTTCGTGGTCTCGGGGGGTGACGTGCTCGGCACCGGCATCTTCATCCTGGTCGTGGGGGCGTTGGTCGGCGGCGTGGGTTCGGCCATCGCCGTCAGCCGGTTCCTCGACGTGTAACTGCTGTTGGTACTGTTGCCAATGTGAAGTTGGTCCTGGCGTTGGTCCTGGCGGTCGCGGCCCCGACCACGACGACCACGACCGTCCCGCCGAGCCAGACCCGGCAGTCGGACATCGACACCCAGATCAAGACGCTGCGCTCCCAGGTGGCCGAGGCCTCGGCCGAGGAAGCCGACGTCCTCGACCGCCTCGACGCCGCCGGCGCCCGCCGGCGCGACCTCGAACGCAAGGTGGCCGCCCTCGACGGCGACATCCGCAAGGCCGAGGGCGAGCTCCAGGCCGCGGCCGAGCACCTCGGCGCGGTCAGCGAGGACCTCAACCGGGCCGAAGCCAAGTTCTCGGCCACCGACGTCGACCTCACCTCGGCCCGCCAGGAGCTGGCCGACCGGGCCGTCACCGCCTACATCCACCAGCCGAGCGCCCAGGCGGCCAGCGTCCTGCTCGACGGCCAGAGCTTCCGCGAGCTGGCCGCGACGCGCGACTTCCTGCGCGCCTTCGTCGAGGCCCAGGCCAGGTCGGTCGACCGCTACCGGGCCCTGCGCGACGACCTCGACGCCGAACGCCAGTCCCTCGGCGCCTTGCGGACGGACGTGGCCGCGCAACGCGACGTCGTCGCCGGCCATCGCGACGAGCTGCTGACGGCCCGCACCAAGCAGGACGGGCTACGGGTCCAGGTCGCGGCCGAGGAGGGAACCCAGAAGGCGCTGCTCGGCGAGGTGCGGTCGAGGGTCAAGGAGTTCGAGGCCCAGATCGCCGCCCTCAAAAAGGAGTCCGACGCCATCGGCCGGCTCCTGCGCAACCGCCAGAGCGGGCAGAAGCTGGCGCCGTCGGGCAAGGGCGTGCTCGGCGTGCCCGTGGCCGGCCCGATCACGTCGGGCTTCGGGATGCGGGTCCACCCCATCCTCCAGACCCAGCGCATGCACACCGGCATCGACTTTGGCGCCAGCACGGGCACGCCCATCAAGGCCGCCGCCGACGGGGTGGTCGTGGTCGCCGGGCCGAGGGGCGGCTACGGCAACACCGTGATCCTCGACCACGGCAACGCGCTGGCCACGCTCTACGCCCACCAGAGCCGCATCGTCGTGGCCGAGGGCCAGACGGTGGCCAAGGGGTCGACCGTCGGCTACGTCGGGTCGACCGGCCTGGCCACCGGCCCCCACCTCCACTTCGAGGTCCGGGTCAACGGCAACCCCGTCGACCCCATGCACTACCTCTGACCGCGGCCCTCAGTGGAGGACGCGGGCGACTTCGTCCTCGTCGATGGCGTAGTGCTCGCCCCGGGCGACCGGCTCGCGGTCGCGGTCGCGCAGGTCGATCTCGGACTCGATGACGTCGGCCACCTTGTGGTGCCAACGCTCGCCGGCCCGGCCGCCGACGATGGCGCCGACGAGCATGGCGACGAGCGCGCCGCCCGCGACCCACGGGGCCACGTCGTTCCACGCCGCCCACCCGGTCGGGATGCCGTTGCGGCGCATGGCGTCGAGCACCGGGCCAGACCCCATCTGCCAGCCGGCGATGCCCACGAGCCCGACCGCGGCCACGGTGTTCAGGAGGAACACGCCGAAGCCGTGGGCCGCGCCCCGGCGGCGCGCCATGCGCCCGGCGACGTAGCCACCGAAGAGGTAGGCCGCCAGCATCCCGAGGCACGCGGCGATGCCGCCGCTGATGCCGAGTTGGCGCCAGTCGGCGGGGTTCATGGTGTTGGTGTCCATCCCGAAGGCGGCGAGCACGCCGCCGGCCACGGCCAGCAACAACCCGAACGTGCCGGCGGCCACGATGCACCCGGCCAGCACCGCCCCCAAGGAGAACTTCGCGTATCCCGCCTCGTTCGCCATCCGTTGCTCACGTGCCATGCCAACAGGTCTTCCCGCAGGCGTGGATGGGTAACCGCCTAGCCGCCGGCCAGCACCGCCGGGGGCAGCATCGGCCCGTCGAGGCTGGGCCACAGCTCGGCCGGGGGCAGGGGCCGACTGTACAGGTAACCCTGCACCAGGTGGCATTGCAGGAACCTGAGCACCTTGCGCTGTTCACGGGTCTCGACGCCCTCGGCGATGCAGCGCAGGTGGAGGTCGGACGCCATCGACACCACCGCCCGGAGCACGGCGATGTCGGTCGGGTCGGGTTGGCCGGTGACGTCGATGACGAAGCTGCGGTCGAGCTTGATGGTGTCGATCGGGTAGCGCTTCAGGTGGCCGAGCGACGAGTAGCCGGCGCCGAAGTCGTCGATGGCGAGCTGCACGCCGAGGGCCTTGAGGTCGACGAGCCGCTGCGCGACCTCGGCGGCCTGGCCCGCGACCACGTGCTCGCTGACCTCGATCTCGAGCCGCTCGGGGCTGAGCTGCGCACCGGTGAGCGCCTCGACGACCATCCCCGACACGTCGCCGTGCACCATCGTGCGGGCCGAGAGGTTGACCGCGACCATCGGGAGGTGGAGGCCGCGCTCGTCCCACCGCCGCATCTGCTGGCACGCGGTGCGCAACACCCAACGGTCGATGTCGAGGATGGAGCCGTCCTCCTCGGCGACGGCGAGGAACTCGTCGGGCGGCATGAGGCCGCGGGTCGGGTGGAGCCAACGCACGAGGGCTTCGGCACCGACGGCCAGGCCCGAGTCGATGTCGATCTGCGGCTGGTAGTTGACGACGAGCTCGTCGCGGTCGAGGGCGCGGTGGAGGTCGCCGGCGATGGTGAGCCGCTCCCGCGAGTGCTCGCTCATGATCGGCGCGTAGAGACGGATGGCGTTGCCGCCCTCCTCCTTGGCCTGGCGCATGGCCAGCTCGGCGTGCGAGCGCAGCGTCTCGGGCCGCTCGCCGTGCTCGGGGAAGACGGCGATGCCGATGCTGCAGCCGAGGTAGACCTCGTGGCCCTCGAGGGTGAAACGCTCGGTCATCGACCGCAGCACAGCGGCGGCCACGTGTTCGGCCCCTTCCGACTGGCCGATGGTGTGGAGGATGACGACGAACTCGTCGCCGCCGACGCGGGCCACGGTGTCGCTCTCCCTGATCGAGCGCCGCAGCCTGATGGCCACCTGCTCGAGGAGCTCGTCGCCGACCTGGTGGCCGAGGGTCTCGTTCACCAGCTTGAAGCGGTCGAGGTCGATGAAGAGCAACGCCACCGGCCGCTTGTCCCGCTGGGCCAGGCTGACCGAGAGGCGCAGGCGGTCGTCGGCGAGGAGGCGGTTGGGGAGCCCGGTCAGCGGGTCGGTGGTGACGAGCTCGTTGACCTTGGCGTAGGCGTCGCGCAGCGCGACCTGGTGGCGGGCGTCGGTGAAGATCGTCGCGGTGTAGGTGCGGCCGTGGCGGCGAAACGAGAATCGCCGGAGGTCGACCCAGCAACCGTCCCCGAGGTCGTTGAGGCCATCGGGCAA
>JAXDPV010000162.1:0-3234 GCA_034668185.1 Actinomycetota bacterium | reverse complement strand
AACCTTGTCTGCGCCGTCGGCCATGTGGTGTGCCCCCTGACATGTGGATTTTGGTCCCAGCGGCGAGCATAGTTGCGAGCATGTACGACGCGATCATCGTGGGTGCTCGTTGTGCGGGGTCGGCAACTGCTCGCCTGTTGGCCCAGCGGGGCCAGCGGGTCCTGCTGGTCGACCGGGCCTCGTTCCCGAGCGACACCGTCTCTACCCATTGCATCACCGCCGGCGGGGTGGCCCAGCTCGAACGCTGGGGGTTGCTCGACCGGGTGCTGGCCACCAACGTGCCCGCGGTCAACAGCTTCACCTTGACGATCGGGGCCATGGAGCTGGCCAACCCGTTGCCCGTCGACGAGGGCGCGGTGGGCTCGACCTCGCCCCGGCGGACGGTGCTCGACAAGCTGCTGGTCGACGCGGCCGTCGAGGCCGGCGCCGAGCTCCGTGAGGGCGTCACCTTCCGCGACGTGTTGCGCGACCCTGCTTCGGGTGCGGTCGTCGGCATCGTGGGCACGACCGCGTCCGGCGAGGCCGTCGAGGAACGGGCCGCGGTGGTCATCGGCGCCGACGGCACCCATTCCAACGTGGCCGAGGCCGTCGGGGCCGAGCGCTACAACCTGCGCCAGTCGCACGGCAGCGGGTACTACGCCTACTTCTCCGGCTTCCCGGCCACTGCGGTGGAGCTGGCCTTCAACAAGCACCACTTCGCCGGCGTGTTCCCCACCAACGACGAGCAGACGTGCGTGTTCGCCGGCCGGGCCGAGGACGACTTCGCGGCGTTCAAGGACGACGTCGACGCCGGCCACCTGGCCTGCCTCGACACCGCTTCTCCCCGGCTCGGCGAGTGGATGCGGTCGGCGGCGCGAGAGAGCCGTTGGTACGCGTTCCGGGCCCAGGAGTGCTTCTTCCGCAAGCCGTTCGGCGACGGCTGGGCCCTCGTCGGCGACGCCGGCTATTACAAGGACCCGGTCACCGGGCACGGCATCACCGACGCCTTCCGTGACGCCGAGCTCCTGGCCAACGCGTTGACGTCCGACGGCGGCGACCTGGCGTCGTATCAGGCCCGCCGCGACGACATGTCGGCCGAGATCTACTCCGCCACCCAGGACATCGCCGACCTGGCGTGGGACGACAACGGGCTGGTCGAGATCTTCATGCGCTTCGGGGCCGCGGTCGAGAAGGAACGGCTGGAGATCACCGCGTTCTGAGGGGCCGACAGGGAGAGTTCATCTGCCGGTTACGCGATCGCGACGCCGGCGTTGCTGGGCAGCAATGTCGCCGGCGTACCGTGCCTCGTATGGCCCGGATCGCATCGTTCCTCCGCTCCCTCGGCAACACTGGCGCAGTCGCCAATGCTTACCGAGCGTGTGAGGACCGGCGACTGGCCGAGGCCCGCGTCGACGCGCTCACCCGGCGGTTGGCCGCAACCGCGGCGTCGACGAGGCCGGCAGCGGCGACGTCGGTCGCCTAGGTCCCCCCCTGGGCGGCCGTCGTCACCGTTGGCCCTTGGCACTTCGGGCACCAGTAGAGCTGCCTCGGTAGGTCGCTCGAGCCCATCCGCTGGACCTTGATCGGCGTGCGGCAGCGGTAGCACGGGCGCCTGGCCCGGCCGTAGACCCACGGTCGGTCCCGCCGGTCGGCCACGCTCCTCGTCATCAGCTCGGCCGCGGCTGCGACCACCCGGTCGAGCTCGTCGCCGGTGAGGTCGACCCGCGGCCGCCACGGGTCGGTCTTGGTGACGAACAGCGACTCGCAGCGCCAGATGTTGCCGATGCCCGAGACCACGCCCTGGTCGAGGAGGAGCTCGGCGATGGTGGTTTCTCCTGGCCTGGTGGCGGCCCGCTTCCTGACCTCGTCGAGGTCGACCGGCGGCTTGAGCACGTCGGGGCCGAGGTTGGTGAGCGACGGGTGTTGGCGTTCGCCCTTGGGTGCGAGCAGCTCGACGACCGGGGCGTTGAAGCACACGGCCACGTGGTCGCCGGCTTCGAGGACGAAGCGGGCCTGGTCCCTGGGGCGTTGCCACCGCTCGCCTTTGGAGTAGACGTGCCAGGCGCCCGTCATCTTCATGTGGGTGTGGAGGGTCGAGCCGCTGTCGAAGCGGATGAGGAGGTGCTTGGCCATGGCCTCGACCTTCTCGATCTTCTGGCCGACGAGCTTGTGGGCCGGGAGGTTGGAGACGTTGGTGGTCGCGGCCGTGACCTCGCGGCCGGCCAGCCACCGTTCGAGGGTGGCGGCGGTGCGGAAGATGGTGTCGCCCTCGGGCATGTCAGGGTTGACCGTACCTAGGCTGGCGGCCATGTCCGTCGTCGCCGGGGCCACCGGCCCGCCCGAGCCGCCCAGCGTGCGCTCGACCAGCCGCCAGCTCTGGAACTTGATCGAGCCCATCTCGGCCAGCTCGTACTTCGTCCCCGAAGTCCATTCGGGTCTCGAGCGGCTGGGGCTGCCGGCGTTCGGGGCCGGGTACTTCTGCGGCCGTGCCGCCTGTATGGGCCAGGTCTCGGGGCCGGTGGTGGCGGCCACGTTCGCGGTGTTCGACCCGTTGGTCGTGCTGCCGGCGGTGGCCGACGGGTGGTCGAAGACGACGGCTTCGGCGGTGCTGGCCGCCCGTCTGGACGGGCAGCGGGCGGCGTTGTCGCGGATGCTCGGCGAGGCGCTGTCCTCCGACGTGGACGCCCTGCGGCGGGCGACGGACTTGATGGTCCGGGCCGCCGACGCCGCCGCCTGGGCCGGTCGGCCGTTGTTCGCCGGGCTGCGTTCGTTGGGCCTGCCCGGCGATCCCTTGGGCGACCTCTGGCGCGCCGCCGACGTGTTGCGTGAGCATCGGGGCGACTCGCACGTGCTGGCGTGGTCGGCGATGCACGTGTCCCCCGTCGAGATCACGCTGATGACCGAGCTGTGGTGGGGCCAGCGGGTCGGTGGCTACGTGCGCACCCGGGGCTGGCAACCCGAGGCCATCGACGCCGGCATCGAGTCGTTGCGCCGCCGTGGCTTCGTCGACGGCGACCCTCCCGGCTTCACCCCCGCCGGCGAAGAGTTGCGTTCCGCCATCGAGTCGCTCACCGACCAGGGCGAGACCGAGGTCGTCGCCGCCCTGGGCGCCGACGCCGACGAGCTCTTCGACATCCTCGGCCCCATCACCGACGCCGTCCTCGCGGCCAAGGGCTACCCCCGCGACCCGGCCTCGCTGGGCCGGCTTTAGGTTTTGACAGCCCTATGCCGCCGAATTCGGCGGCATAGGGCTGT
>JAXDPV010000161.1:0-15083 GCA_034668185.1 Actinomycetota bacterium | reverse complement strand
CCCAAACGGATACGGTCCGGCGGTGCGGTTCCGTCCGGCCCGGGTGGCGGTGGTCGTGTTCGACCTGTGGTTCCTGGCCGTGGTGGCCTGCGCCGTCTTCGCCATCCGCGACCTGAAGTACGGCACCGAGGACGTGCAAGCGGCCAGGGCCCAGCTCACCCCTGCGGCGCTGGTGACGGGCGAGCCCGCGGTGGCACTTCGCCACGCCGAGCGCCGCTTCTCCTCGGCCCACACCAAGCTGGCCAACCCCGCGCTCTACCCGATGCGCTTCCTGCCGATCGGCGGGCGCCAACTGCGCTCGGCCATCGCCCTGTCGGGTTCGGCCGAGGTCGTGGCCAGCGCCGGGGCCAAGGGCGTGGAGCAAGCGGCCGCCGCCCTCGACAAGGCGCCGTCGGACGGGCCCGGCCGCATCGCCCTGCTGACCAAGCTCCAGGGGATCGTGGCCACCGCCAGCGGCGAGGTGCGCGGCCTCGACCTCGGGCCGGGCAACGCGCTCATCGGTCCGCTGGCCGACCGCCGGCGGTTGTTCCTCCAGCAGCTCACCGAGGCCCGCACCGGCCTGACCAACGCCGACGCCGGCGTGGTCGCGCTGCGCGATCTCCTCGAAGGGCCGAGGCGCTACCTCGTCCTGGCCGGCAACAACGCCGAGATGCGGGCCGGCTCGGGGGCCTTCCTCTCGGTCGGTGTCCTCGATTCGAGCGGCGGCACGCTGCACCTGGGCGAGTTCCAGCCCGCCGGCGACCTCCTCGTCCCCGGGCCCGGGCCTGACATGGACCCCGACCTGGCCGCCCGCTGGGGTTGGCTCGAACCCAATCGCGAGTGGCGCAACCTCGGCGTGTCGCCCCGCTTCGACGCCACCGGTCCGCTGGCCGCGGCCATGTGGGAGGCGCGCGGCGGCGGTCGGGTCGACGGCGTGCTCGGCCTCGACATCGACGCCATCAAGGCCGTGCTCGGCGCCACCGGGCCCGTCGACGTCGAGGGCCTGCAGGTCGACGCCGGCAGCGTCGAGCCCCTGCTCATGCACGACCAGTACACCGAGGCCGCCACCCTGGCCGAGCACACCATCAGGCGGGAGCGGATGGGCGCCATCGCCGGCACCGCGGTGAACGCCCTCGAACAGGGCAGCTTCTCCCTCGTCGACCTGGGCAACGGCCTGATGGAAGCGGCCAACGGGCGCCACATCCTGGCCTGGGCCCGCGACCCCAAGGTCCAGGCCGGGTGGGCCGCGGCCGGAACGTCGGGCCAGGTCCCGGCCGACGGCCTCCTCGTCGGCCTCGTCAACCGCGGGGCCAACAAGCTCGACCGCTTCCTCGTCGTCGAGTCCCGCATGACCACGGCCCCGGCCAAGGCCAACGGCGACACCGAGGTCGCGCTGGCCTTCACCCTCGACAACCGCACGCCCGACGGCGAGATCCCCTACATCGCCGGGCCGGTCAAGGAGACGGGCACCGCCGCCGGCGAGTACCGCGGCCTGCTGTCGGTGACCCTGCCCGCGGGTGCGACCTCGCCCCACCTCGACGAGGAAGGCCTCGGCTTCGTGGTCGCCGGCAAGGACGGCCTCGGCTCGGTGGTGGCCGTCGAGCAGCGGGTACCCAAGGGCGAGCAACGCACCATCACCCTGCGCTTCGACATGCCCGGCCGCACCGGCCAGTTCCGCCTGCTGCCCTCGGCCCGCATCCCGCCGGTCGAGTGGCGGCGGGGCGGTTACGCCTTCAACGACGGCCTCGGTCGGACGCTTCGCTGGTGAACTCACCTACGCTCGGGCTGGTCCCGGCAAGTCGCCGGAAGCCTCAAGGTGACGCCATGGCAGCCGATCAACCACACGTGGCTCCGCCGTCAACTCCTGCGGCCGCGGCCGTCGTCGATTGGGACGCGCTCCGCCGGCGGATGCCCGAGCTGCGCGAAGAGTACGTTCAGGCCAAGCCGTGGTCGCACGTGGTCATCGAGGGTGTCTTCCCCGAGGAGCTGCTCGACACCGCCGTCGACGAGCTGCGCAACCTCGACCGCGGCGGCATGGACGAAGCCCACACCTCGCACATGGTGAAGCGGGAGACGGCCGACGAGCGCCTCCTCGGCCCGGCCACCCTCCAGGCGCTGGCCCTGCTCAACGGGCCCGAGATGGTCGAGGTGGTGTCCGGCATCACCGGCATCGACGGCCTGACCGCCGACGACGACCGCCAGTGGGGCGGGGTCCACGAAACGCCGCCGGGCGGCTTCACCAAGGTCCACTGCGACTTCGTGACCCACCCCAGGTCGGGGTTGTTCCACCGCAGCAACGTCCTGCTCTACCTGAACCACGAGTGGGAAGAGGAGTGGGGCGGCGCCCTCGAACTGTGGCCGCCCGACATGCGGGCCGTCGGCCGCCGCATCCAGCCGCGGGCCAACACCCTCGTCATCTTCGAGACCCACGCCGGCACCCTCCACGGCCTGCCCGAGCCGGTCGCGACCCCCGACGGCCGCAGCCGCTTCTCGCTGGCCGCCTACCAATACTCGGCCACGCCCCAACCGCGGGGCCGCAGGCTGGCCAAGTACGCGGCCCGGCCCGAGGACTCGTGGCGCATCGGAATGCCGACGTGGTGGGACATCAAGGACCGCATTCCCCGGCCGGTGCGCAACGCCGCCTCGGCCGTGCGCCGCACCGTGCAACGCGTCGCTCGATGACGGATCGCGTCCTCGTCACCGGCGGGGCCGGCTACATCGGCGCCACCCTCACCGGGTTGCTCCTCGACGCCGGCCGTGAGGTCACCGTCCTCGACTCGCTGCTGCACGGCCAACGCGACCTGGCCGACGACCTGCAGGCGCGCGGCGCCAAGGTTGTGGTCGGCGACGTGCGCGACGACGACGCCATCGCCGAAGCCATGTCCGACGCCGATGCCGTCGTCCACCTGGCGGCCATCGTCGGCGATCCCGCGTGCGCCCGCGACCCCGCCGTCGCCGCCGCGGTGAACCTCGGTGGGAGCGCCGCGGTCGTCGCGGCCGCGCGCCGAGCCGGCGTCGAGCGGTTGGTGTTCGCCTCGACGTGCTCGAACTACGGCCGCATGGCCGACCCCGAGGTGCCCATCGACGAAGACGGCGAGCTGCGGCCGGTGTCGCTCTACGCCGAGCAGAAGGTCGCCATCGAAAAGCAGTTGCTCGGCGGCGACGCCGCGCCCACGGTCGCCACCTGCCTCCGCTTCGCCACGGTCTACGGCGTGGCTGCGCGGATGCGGTTCGACCTCACCGTCAACGAGTTCACGCGCGACCTGTGGGCCGGGCGCGACCTCGAGGTCTTCGGCGAACAGTTCTGGCGTCCCTACGTCCACGTGGCCGACGCCGCCGCCGGCATACGCACCGTCCTCGACGCTCCCCTCGAACGGGTCGCGGGGCGCGTCTTCAACGTGGGCTCGTCGACGGAGAACTTCCGCAAGCTCGACCTGGTCGACATCATCACCGCCGAGCTCGGCCGGGGTTCGGTCACCTACGTGTCCCGCCAGGAAGACCCGCGCGACTACAAGGTCAGCTTCGAACGCATCGCCGACGAGCTCGGTTTCGTGCCGGCCCACACGGTCGTGTCCGGGGTCGCCGAGGTGGCCGCGGCCCTCGAAGCCGGGCGGTTCCCCGACCCGTTCGCCGCCCACTACGGCAACTGACGTGGCCGAGACCATCGCCGTCGTGATGGCGGGCGGCCTCGGCACGCGGCTGCGCTCGTTGACCGTGGCCGTGCCCAAGCCGCTCCTCCCCGTCGGCAGCCGGGCCATCCTCGAGATCATCCTGCGCCAGATCCAGCGGGCCGGCATCGAGCGGGTGTACGTCTCGATCGGGTACCGCGGCTACCTGGTGAAGGCGTTCCTCCGCGACCTGGCCATCGACGGGCTCTGCATCGAGGTGCTGGAGGAGGACGAGCCCCTCGGTACCGCCGGCGCGCTGGCCCTGCTGCCCCCCGGCGACGAGGACGTGTTCTCGATGAACGGCGACGTGCTCACCCGGGCGCCGATCGCGGAGGCCATCGCCTCGCACGCGGCCTCCACCGCGAGCCTCACCATGCTCGTCCACCGCCACCCGGTGCCGTTGCCCTACGGCCTCGTCGACACCGACGGGGCCCGGGTGCTCGGCATCCAGGAGAAGCCCACCGTCGACTTCCGCGTGGCCACCGGCATGTACCTGGTGCGGCGCTCGGTGATCGACGCGCTGAAGGTGGGCGAACGGGTCGACATGCCCGACCTCATCACCTCGCTCATCGCCGGCGGCCAGGAGGTGCGGTCGTTCGAGTTCCACGAGCTCTGGACCGACGTGGCCGACCTCGCCGACTACGAGAAGGTCAACCTCAACTCCTCGGAATGGGAGGACCTGTGACCGGCCCGAAGGTGCCCCTCTCCGAGCTCACCCTGTCGGCGGCCCAGCGCGGCGCCGTCGACCGCGTGCTGTCGTCGGGTTGGCTGAGCATGGGCCCCGAGACGGCGGCGTGCGAAGCCGCGTGGTGCGCGGCCTCGGGCGTGGGCCACGCGTTCCTCACCTCGAGTTGCACGGCGTCGCTGTGGATCGCGCTGGCCGCGGTCGGCGTCGGCCCAGGCGACGAGGTCATCCTCCCGTCGCTCACGTTCGTGGCCGACGCCAACGTCGTCGTGCGCCTCGGGGCCACGCCGATCCTGGCCGACGTCATCTCACCCGAGCGTCCCCTGCTCGACCCGGCCGACGCCGCCGCCCGCCGGACCGACCGCACCAAGGCCGTCGTCGTCGTCCACTACGCCGGGTATGAGGCCGATGTCGCCGCGCTGCGCGCTGCGTTGCCAGGCGTCGCCGTGGTCGAGGACTGCGCCCACGCGCCGGGCCCGCTGGCATCTGGCCGGTGGCCGGGCGGCGATGGCGACGTGGCCTGTTACTCGTTCTTCTCCAACAAGAACCTGGGCGTGGGCGAGGGCGGCATGGTCACCACCGCCGACGACGACCTGGCCCGCCGCTGCCGCTTGCTCAGGTCGCACGGTATGGACTCGCTCACGTGGGACCGCCACCGCGGCCACGCCTCGTCCTACGACGTGCTGATGCCGGGGATGAACTTCCGGCCCTCGGAGATCGTGGCCGCCCTCGTGGGCGCCGGCATCGACGACCTGGCCGAGGAGAACGAGCGCCGCCGGTCGCACCTCTCGGCGTACCGCAAGGAGCTGGACGCGGCCGGCGTATCCATGATCTTCGACGCTGACGAGGACACGACGGCCCACATCGCGGTCGTGCTCGCGGGCGGGCGCCGCGACGACGTGCGGGTCACCCTGGCCGACGAGGGCGTGCAGACGAGCATGCACTACCCGCCCATCCACCGGTTCACGTGGTACGCCGAGCAACCGTTCACGCCGGCTTCGTTGCCGGTGACGGAAGCCGCGGCCGACAGCATGGTGACGCTGCCGCTGTGGGGGCGGATGGCCGACGACGTGCGCGACCGGATCGTGCGGCGGCTGGTGGACCTGCTCGCATGAAGTTGGTGGCGTACTCGGACAGCGACGTCCGGGGCGGCGCCGAGCAGACCCTGAAGACGTTGCTCGGCCACCTCGACGCCGGCATCGACGTCGTGGTCCTCGGGCCCCACGCCGACGTCCTCGAGTGGATCGCCGAGGGCCGGCCGGGCGCGACGACCGAGGTCGTGGCCAAGGCCCGTTCGAAGGCCGACGTCGGCGCCATCGCCGCCCACGTCAGCGCCGTGCGCCGGCTCGCGCCCGACATCCTCCACGTCAACCTGGGCACGCCGTGGCACGGGGCCTTCGCCCAACTGGCCGGGCTGTTGCGGCGGGGGACGCGCGTGGTCGCCGTCGAGCACACGCCGCTGGCATCGTCGAGTCGCCTCCAGGTGTTCAACAAGCGCCAGCTCTCGTCGCGCATCGACGCCCACGTCGCCTGCGGCGCGTGGCTCGGGGCCCAGATCGAACGCATCGTCGGCCGGCCTCCGGGCTCGGTGCGGGTGATCCACAACGGCGTGCCCGAAACGTTGCCTCCGCCGACCGACGAGCTCCCCAAGGGCCGGGTCATCGTCGGCGCCGTCGGCCGGCTCACGCCCGAGAAGGGCTTCGACGACCTGTTGCGGGCCGCGGCCGGCGTGCCCGACATCGCGGTGGTGATCGTCGGCACCGGGCCCGACGGCGAACGGTTGGCGTCGCTCGGACAATCCCTCGGCATCGCCGACCGGCTGACGCTGACGGGCTGGGTTCTCGACTCGCGCGAGTACCTGTGCGCCTACGACGTGCTGGCCCTGCCGTCGCACGTGGAGGGTTTCCCGTTGGTGACGTTGGAGGCGTTGCTCGCCGGCATTCCGGTGATCGCGTCGGACGTGGGCGGGGTGTCGGAAGCCGTCCGCCACGATGACACCGGCCTGCTGATCCAACCGCGCGACGTCGACGGGTTGCGCGCCGCGCTGCTGCGCACGGTCGGCGACCTGCCGGCGGCCCGGGCGCTGGCGGCGCGGGGGCAGCGCTTGGTGCGCGAGCAGTTCGTGGCCCCGGTGATGGCCAGGAAGTTCGAAGCGCTCTACGAAGAGCTCATCCGCCGGTAGAGCTCGACGATCGGTTCGGTCGCGGGCCCCGGCGCGAGGAAGCGGTCGAAGGTCGCCCGCGCCGCCTCGGCTCGCTGGCGCCGTTCGGCGGGGTCGAGGAGGATCCGGCTCGTCGCCTCGGCCAGGTCGCGGTCGTCGGTGGCCACGATGACGCCGTCGGACGGCGGCAGCCCTTCGGCCCCTTCCGGCGTGGTGACGACGGGGACGCCGAGGGCGCTGGCTTCGAGCACCTTCACCTTCATGCCGCTGCCCCGCACCACCGGGAAGACGAGGACGTCGAGCCCCCGCAGGAACGCGGTGGCCGACGGCACCTCGCCGACACGCACGACGCCGTCCTCCGTCGCCCGTACTTCGGTGGCCCGGCCGGCGATGAGCAGTTGCGCCGCGGGCACGCGTGCGACCACATCCGGCCACACCCGACCGACGAGGCGATCGAGGGCGGCGGCGGTCGGGGCCCAGCGGCCGTTGCCGATGAGGCCGGCCGTCGGCGCGTCCGGCCGGGTCGACGCGGGCGTGTAGCGGGCGCCGTCGAGGGTGAGGGGCGCGACCACGATCTCGGCGTGGGGCGCCACCTCTCGCAACGAGTCGGCGACCCGCGGCGAGTTGGCCAACAACCATCGATGGGCGTTGGCGGCTCGGCGCTCGGCCCGCACGAAGGCCATCACCTGGCGATAGTGCCGCCGCCACGGCGGCCCGGGGGCCTGGTCGAAGGCGGCGCGATAGTGCAGGTGGGCGACCGACGGTTGCGAGCCCAGCGGCGTCAGGCCGGCCGCGGTCTCGATCTGTTCGAGGTGGAGCACGTCGGCCGCGGCCGCGGCCTCGCGCACCCGCTCGGCGAACCCGCCCCGCCCGAGGTCGCCGTGGGGGCGGACGAGGTTGTCGAGCCGCTGGCGCCACGATCCCGCCGTCTCCACTTGGACGATGTCGAGGCGGTCGACGGTGGGCAGGTCGTAGGAAGGGGTGAAGGAGAAGTGGGCCGCGATCACTTGGACGTCGACGCCGTGGGACTCGAGACCGCGGA
This sequence comes from Actinomycetota bacterium, assembly GCA_034668185.1. GTDB lineage: Bacteria > Actinomycetota > Acidimicrobiia > Acidimicrobiales > CADCTF01 > DATLED01. The sequence continues at coordinate 7,548 of JAXDPV010000161.1, read as the reverse complement.
TGAGGCCGAGGCTGCACCGGTCGGCGGCGCCCCCCTCGGCGGCCGGAGGTTGGGGCAGGACGAGGAGGGTCTTCATCGGCGGCGAACGGGTTGCACACCGTACCCGCAAGCGGGCGTGGGGCAAGCTGACGCCGTGCCTGCCCACGAGCCCGAGCCCGCGCTCTGCGTCGCGGTGCTGGCCGACGAGGCCGGCACCGGGGCCGACGGCACCCTGGCCGGGGTGCGGGCATCGGCCGAGCGCGCCGGGGTTGCGGTGTACCGCCTGCTCGTGCTGGTCGGGGCCAACCAGGTGGTGGCGGCCGACGCCGACGAGGTCGTCACCGTGCCGCCGGTGGGCCGCTCGTACACCCAGAACGTGGTGCTGGCCTCGACGGGCGCGCCGGTGGTCGCATTCCTCGACGCCGGCGACGACGTCGGCATGGGGTGGGTGCCCGCGGTGCAGGCGGCGCTGGCCAAGGGGCCGGCGTTGGTGGCAGGCCGGCGCGACCACCCGTTGGTCGTCGACCGCGGGCGCGCCCTCGACGCCGGCGGCTTCGACCTCACCTTCGGCGAAGGCGCCGCCGCCCGGGCAGGGGAGCGGTGGGAGCTGGCCGCGAGGCTCACGGTCGCGGGCCACGCCGCCGGACGCGACGACACGATCGACGTGACCAGGCGGGGGCGGAGCGACGACGGGCCCGCCGACATCGGCCGGGCCCTGGGCAAGGCCATCCGGCGCCACCGCAACCCGAAGGTCGCGATGCGCGCCGTCGCAGCCGCCGCCACTCGAGGACCCCGTGCCTTGGCCGCGTTGGTGCCCGCGGTGCTCCGGAAGGCCGAGCCCCTCGCGCCGGTGGTCTTCCTCGACCGCGTGCCGCAAGCCATCGCCACCCGCATCGCCGGCCGGACGGTGACGCCGTTCCCGGCGTCGTACCGCGCCGATCCGCACTTCGTCTACGCCGTCGGCGACGACGAGGTGCTGCACCTCTACATACGTCCACCCGACGACCTGCGCCGGGCCGTCGAGGCCCGCCGAGAATTGGTCGGGCGACCCGGTGTGTTCGGCGTGCCCGCCGTCCTCGCCGCCGAGTCGACCGCCGACGGCGAGTGGGTGCTCGAAGCGCGCGTCGGCGGCGCCGAGCCCGATCCGGCGGCGGCCGGCGAATGGCTCCCCGCCGTCCTCGACTGGCTGGCCGGCGTGGGCTCGACGCCGGGCCGGGCACTGGCCGACGTGCCGTGGTGGTCGGACCTGACGGCGAGGGTCGTCGACACGACACCGGTCGCGGCCAGGACCAAGGTCGAGGTCGCGGTGGCGAGGCTCGCCACCGTCGCCTCCCGGCCGTCGCACGGCGACCTCCAGTGCAAGAACCTCCGCCTGACCGACGACGGCGTGGCCGCCATCGACTGGGAATCGTGTCGCCTCGAGAGCATCCCCGGCCTCGACGTGTTCTTCGTGGCCGCGCTCTCCGGCGGAACGCTCGACGGCGGGGTGCTCCGCCAGCCGGGGCCCGCGGTCACCGCGGCCCTGCAGCGCCTTGGCCTCGACGACGACCACGGGCGCGACCTGGCCGTCGTGGCCGCGGCCATCTGGGCCTACGACGAGCGCCAGCGCCTGGGCGAGGCCGGCACCAGGCAAGAGGGCAGCCCGTTCGAGGACCTACTGCTCAGGGTCGCGGCCCACTACTGAAACGGGGCCACGTACCAGCGCACGCCGCGGGCCACCCGGCCCGGCGTGTTCTGCACCAGCCATCGCCCGTCGTCAGGCGCGACGCCGCGCAGCACGCGCAATGCGGTGAGGAACACGGCCCCGCCCACGACAACCGCCACCACGATGCGGGCCAGCGCGGGCGCGGCCAGGTGGGTGTCGATGGCGTCGGCGGCGATGCCCCCGAGGCCGGCGGCGACGGCGGCCCGCACGATCCGCCCGACGGCGACGTCGGCCCCCCCGACGGCGTTGATGGCCAAGGCCAGCAGCATCGTTCCGGCCGCGAGCTGGGCCGCGACGTTGGCCCATGCCGCGCCCCGTTCTCCCATCGACGGGATCAGGGTCAGCGCGACCGAGACGTCGACCACCGCGGCCACCGCCGTCGCCAACAGCGCGCGCCTGATGAGGCCCATGCCTTCGAGCACCGACATGGCCAGCGAGGCAAGCGGCACCATCGGGAAGCCGAGCAGCAGGATCACGAGCACGCTCTGGGCCGCCCGGTACTCGGGGCCGTAGACGAGGCCGAGCAGCGACGGCCCGACGCTCAAGCTGCCGGCCAGCATCGGCAGCAGCAGCAGGGCGACGAGGCGGATGGCGCGCGAGAAGCTGGCCCTGATCTGGGCGTGGTCGTCGGCCCCGTACATGGTGGCCACCGCCGGCGCCAGCACCGCGACCAGGCCCTGCGGGATGCGGGTCACGGCGTTGGCCACGGCGAAGGCGATCGAGTACTGCGCCAGTTGGGTGGCCGTCCCGTAGCGTTCGAGCAGGAAGAACTCCGACCGCCGCCACACCACGATCTCGATGGCGATCAAGGCCGTCATGGGCACGGCCAGGTGGAGCACCTTGCGGCGGACGGCGGCGAACTCCTCGGCGTCGACGGGCTCGCCGGTATCCGACTCGCCGGTGGCCGCCGCGGCCAGGCGGACGGTGATGAAGAACGACAGCGCGGCCACCACCGACTCGATGGCGAACATCCCGGTGATGCCCCCGCCGAGCAGCAGCACGGCGACGGTGGCGGCGGTGCCGAAGCCGCCGAGGCAGAGGCCGAGGGTCGCGGCCTGGCGCCACCGCTGGGTCCCGACGAGCACGCTGTAGGGCGCGGTGTGCAGTACCGCGAACCCGCACGCCAGCGCGGCGAAGATCCACGCCCCGACCAGGTCGCTCCGGAACAGGCCGATGGCGGCCACGAAGCCGGCGCCGATCAACGCCAGCACGCTCTGGGTCCGCAACGCCCACCGGGAAAGCGCCCGCAGGGCCTCGCGCCTCCGGCTGCCGACGAGCTCGCCGACCTGGCGGGAGAGGATCGCGGGCAGGCCGCCGGTGACGAACAGGTTGACGGTCAGGGCCACGAAGGCGATGAAGCTCTGGCGGCCCATGTCGTTGGGCCCGAGCACCCGGGCCGCGACCACCGACTGCACCAGCGTGTAGATCTGGGGCAGCGTCTGGAGCATCGCGCTCCAGAGGGCCCGGCTGGCCAGCGGCGACCGCCGGGGCTGGTGGTCGAAGGCCAGCACCTCGTCGTTGACGAAGTCGCTCACGTGACCGGGGCCCGGACGGCGAGGTGTCGGATGGTGGATGGTAGGCCGACCGAAGTCGGCCGCACGCCCGGTGGCTAGCCGACGATGGCCATGTCCTGGCCCTTGATGCTCAGGTTGGCCGGCGAACCGAGGGCGGGGGCGTCGCCGAAGGCGAACACCTGGCCCCGCTGCGACAGGACGTAGTAGCCCGCGCCCGACATCGTCGAGCGGAGCTGCACGCCGGTCTCCCGCACGCCGAGGCCGGGCACCGAACCCTGGAAGACGGCGTCACCGAAGGTGAAGATGCCGCCGTCGGCCCCGAGCACCCAGTAGCCGTTGCCCGTGGGTGTGGCCGCCAGGGCGATCGAGCGGTTGCGGACGCCGATGCCGGGCAGCGAACCGTGGAAGCCGGCGTCGCCGAAGCTGAAGATGCCGCCGTCGTCGCCGAGGACCCAGTAGCCGTTGCCCGAGGGCGTCGGCGTGATCTTGACGGCCTTGCTGCGGACACCGAGGCCGGGCACCGAGCCGAAGAAGGAGGCGTTGCCGAAGGTGAAGATGCCGCCGTCGGCGCCGAGGATCCAGTAGCCGCCGCCGTCGGGCGTGGGCTGCAGGTCGATGGCGGTCACGGCCGCGGGCAGGCGCAGGCCCGGCACCGATCCGTAGAAGGCGGCGTCGCCGAAGCTGAAGATGCCGCCGTCGGCGCCGAGCATCCAGTACCCCTTGCCCGAAGGCGTCGGGGTGAGGGTGACGGCGTGGTTCTTGACGCCGAGGCCGGGGAGCGAGCCGTAGAAGGCGGCGCCGCCGTAGCTGAAGACGCCGCCGTCCTCACCCAGGACCCAGTAACCCGAGCCGGGCGAGGCGATGGTCGAACCCGCGGGAGGGGCGGCCGCGGGGGCCGGGGTCGGCGAGGCCGAAGACGACGGCACCACGACGGGCACGGGCAGGGCGGGCAGCGAGGCCGCGCCAGGAACGGTACGCAGCACCATGCCCTGGCCGCTGCCGAGGGCGACCGAACCGACCCGCTGGCCGTCGGGGTCGACGTAGGTGCCGCCGAGGTTGACGGTGGCCGAGGTGAGGCCGGGGTTCACGACCACGACGCCGTCGGTGAAGCGGCGGACCCACGCGTTGCCCACCGCGGTGCGGGGGCCGGCGGGGAGGCCGACGTCGGTGGTCCAGTCGGGCGACCAGGGATCGGTGGCGCCGGCGGGCGGGGTGTAGAGGAGCGAGCTGGGGCCGCCGTCCCAACCGAGGAGGAAGGACGAGCGGGCGTAGCGGGCGAAGGCGGTGTCCGACGGGCGGCCGTAGGCGACGGCGAGGTACAGGCCGCGGGCCTGGGCCGCTTCCTGCTGGGCGATCTGGTGACGCCAGTTCCAGTCGGTGAGGATCAGGCCGTTGCCGTCCGAACCCCAGCGCCCGAAGTGCTCGCGCAGGGCGCCGCCGGTGATGCCGACCCAGCGCTGGTACTGGTCCATCGAGGGCGAGTTGCCGCCCATGTTCGGCACGACGAGGAACCCGTTGCCGCGGAGGCGCGGGCTGACCGTCGAGAGGAAGGTCTCGGTCGCGTTGGCGTAGGAGGCATCGTCGGGGTAGCGGGGGATGGACTGGCCGTCGACGAGGTAGTGGCTCGTGCTGGTGATGGCGTTGTCGATCATCACGCCGTCCCAACCGTTCGCCTGGAGCTCGGCCGAGACGTTGGCCGCCCACGCGTCCATGTAGCTGGGGTTGGCGACGTCCATCCACCAGTGGTCGGGGTAGCCGTCCCACTCGATCCGTTGGTTCAGGTTGTCGGTGAGGAACCACTCGGGATGGGTGCGGTCGGCGAAGGCGTACCCGAGACCGGTGGGCAGCTTGGCGTCGTCGACGCCGTTGCGCACGGCGTAGGAGCGGGTCGACGACATGTCCTTGTAGACGAGGACCTTGACGCCGGGGTTGGCCGCCTTGAGGGCCGGGATGCGACCGGCCTCCCAGGCGTTCATCACGATGACGCCGTAGTGGCTGTTGTCGCTGGCCGTGATGTCGCCGTTGCGCAGGGCCAGAAGGCCAACGGCTGCCGGTTGCGCGGCCGAGGCCGATGCCGGTGTGGCTGTCACGATGAGCAGCGAGGCCGAGATGGCCGAGATACCCGCCAGGACGGACGAGAGCCGTCGTAGCATGCCGATTCCTCCAGTGGTTCGGTGGCCCGGCCGACTCAGGGAGTCCCGTGGGCTTTGCGTCCCCACCTCGCGGTGGGTTTGCCTTTGTCGTCGCTGATTTGCGGCGTTCTAGGTCTATCGACCCATCAGACCCAAAGGTTGAGCGACGCATCGGTAGACGTCGGTCACGGCCTGGGCCATGCGCTCGCGCGCGAACCGCTCACGGGCCCGGTCACGGCCGGCCGCGCCCATGGCCTCGGCCCGCAACGGGTCGTCGAGGAGCGTCGCCACGGTCGCGACCCAGTCCTCGGGATCGTCGGAGCAGAGCTCGCCCGTCGACCCCTCGAGTACGACCTCGTCCATGCCACCGACGCGGCTGGCGACCACCGGCCGCCCCGCGGCCATGGCCTCGATCACGGCCAGCGAGCAGCCGTCGTAACGGCACGCGTGGACGGCCACGGCCGCGGTCTTGAGCTGGTCGGGCACGTCGGTGCGATCGCCGAGGAGGGTGACGGCGTCGGCCACGCCGAGGGCCGAGGCCTGGGCCGCCAGGGCCCCGCGCAACGGACCGTCGCCCACGAACACCACGTGGGCCGACGGGTGCTTGGCCCGCAAGCCCGGCAGGGCGGCGACGAGGAGCTCGGGCCTGCGGGCGGGCGCGGCCAGCCGGGCCACCATCACCAGCCGGCCCTCGACCGGCGCGGGCCCATCCATGAAGCGGTCGAGCTCGATGCCGTTGGGGACGACGGCGTACTGCGACCGCCGGCCCACGCCTTCCCGCAATCCGGCGTCGCGCTCGTAGGCGGCGACGCAGACGATGGTGTGGGTCGCCCACGCGCCGGCCCGTTCGAGCGCCGCGCACACCCGACCCTTCCACCCGCCCACCGCCCAGAACGACCAGCCGTGGGGGGTGAACACCACCCGCCGACCCCGGCCGACCAGCGCGGCCAGCGCCCGCACCTGGAAGCCGGCCTTCGACGAGTGGGCATGGACGACGTCGGCCCGGCGCAGCGCGCCCACCAATCGCCACGTGGTGGCCAGGTCGGAGGGCGAAGGCGCCCGCCGCCCCGAGATCGCCGTCAACGTGACGTTCGCCTGCTCCGCGCCCGCGGCCCACACGATCGAGCCCTCGGGACAGAACAGCTCGATGTCCCATTCTTCGGGCTCCAGGAACGGCAACAGGTCGGCCACGTGCCTGGCCACTCCACCGATCGGCGGCTGGACGACGACCAGCAGCCGCATCCGGCGGGGGTGGGCCATGGCGGCATTATCCTCGCTCCGATGGACCTCAACGAGCTCCTCCGGGTCCTTTGGCAGCGCAAGCTGGTCGCGGCGGCGACGCTGCTGTTGGTCGTCGGGCTCGGCCTGGTCTCGCTGGTGCTGCAGACGCCGGTCTACCAAGCGACCTCGACGGTGGCCGTGCTGCCTTCCGGCACCGGCCCCGACGCCGCCGACCCGATCTTCGTCATCTCCCAGATCGACGTCATCACCCCCCTGTACGCCGAAGCGGCGAAGACCACCGACACCATGACCCTGGCCCGCTCGCTCCAGGGAAACCGCCCGATCGGCGACCTCAAGATCCGCACCTTCCGGGGCGCGCCCATCATCAAGATCGACGTGCAGAGCACCGACCCGGCCGCGGCCCGGCAGTCGGCCCAGGCCGTTACCGACGCCCTCCTCACCCGGGCGGCCAACGGCGAGGTCGGCCTGACCACGACCCTCTCGCTGTCGCAGATCGACAAGCCCCAGACCCCGATCGACCCGGTCAAGCCCCAGCCCAAGCTCACGATCCTGGTCTCGCTCATCCTCGGCATCGGCTTCGGCGTGGCCGCGGCGGTGTTGTGGGACCGGCTCCTGCGCAAGGTCGAGTCGGCCGAGGACTTCGCCTCGGCCACCGGGTTGCCGGTGTTCGGCGAGGTGCCCTCCGACCGCAGCGTGGCCCAGTTGGTCTCGGCCCAGGACCTGGTGCAGGAGCAGCGCTACCGGGTGGTGGCCGAGGCGTTGCGCGACATCCGCACCAACCTCCAGTTCACCAACGCCGAGTTCCGCTCGGTGCTGGTCACCAGCCCCGAGGGTCGCCACGGCAAGACGTTCCTCTCCTTCGGCCTGGCCGCCACCCTGGCCCGCTCGGGCGCCCGCACCCTGCTGGTGGACGGCGACCTCCGCCGGGGCCGGGTGGCCGAGATGCTCGACGTGCCCCGCGAGCCCGGCCTCATGG
>JAXDPV010000160.1:0-9454 GCA_034668185.1 Actinomycetota bacterium | reverse complement strand
GAACCGAGCCACGTTGCCCACCAGCCGGGCCGTCATCAACAACGAGAAAGCACCCCACAGCGCGACCAACGGCCAACGGAAGCGCAGCACCAAGAACGCCGCCGGCACGAACACCACCAACCCACTGACGGCCATGGCCTTGGCCAGGTAGCGAAGGTCGCCGGCCCCGATCAACACACCGTCCAACACGAACACCACCGCGTTGATCGGCTGCAGCACCGCCACCACCAGCAGCACCCGCAGGGCCAGCGAAGCCACGCCCACGTCGTCGGTGAACAACGGCACCAACGCCGGCCGCAACGCCACCACGACCAACCCGAACCCCACACCCGCCCCCAACCCCCACTGCACCATCCGGGCGCCCGCCGCCCTGGCCGCGCCGGCCAACCCGGCGCCGAGCAAGCGGCCGATCATGGCCTGCCCGGCGATGGCGATGGCGTCCAACACCAGGGCCAAGAAGCTCCAGAGCTGGAAGGCGATCTGATGGGCGGCCAACGGCACGGGCCCCAAGCGGCTGGCCACCGCCGTCCCCACCGCCAACGCCGCCAGCAACGAACCGGTCCGCAAGAACAGGTCACGCCCGACCACCAGCAACCCACGCAGCCGCCGCCCGTCGGGCCGCAACCCCACGCCCGCCCGCCGGACCTTCGCCCCGAGCACGAACAAGTACGCACCACCAGCGCCGTACTGGGCCACCACCGTCGCCGCCGCCGACGCCGCGATCCCGAACCCCAACCCGTAGATCAGCACCAGCTCCAAGGCCAGGTTCAACACGTTGGAACCCACCGCCACCAACAACGTCATGCGGGTGTCCTGGAGACCACGCAAGTAGCCGACGCCGACCAACGACAACAGCACCGCGGGCGCGCCCAACGCGCTGATGCGCAAGTACACCAGCGCGTTCGGCCGCACCGAGGCCGACGCCCCGAACGCACCCACCGCCACCGGCGCGAGCACGACGCCCGCCACCAGCAACACCGCCCCGATCGACAACGCCAACCACACGCCCTGCACCGCCTGGTGGGCGGCGGTGCGATCGTCCGAGGCACCCACCAACCGGGCCACCGCGGCCGTCGTCCCGTAGGCCAGGAAGTTGAACAGGAAGAACGACGTCGTGAGGATCGTGCCCGCCACCGCCAACCCGCCCAACTGGGGCGTGCCCAGGTGACCCACCACCGCGGTGTCGACGAGGATGTACAGCGGCTCGGCCGCCAGCGCCCCCAACGCCGGCACGGCCAGGCGCAGGATCTCGCGATCGAGCGGCTTCACGTTCGACGCAACGCCGGAGCGACGGCCACGAACACGGCGGCCACGGCCAACGCCACCAACCCCGCCCGCAGGCCGAACCGACCCGCCAGCAACCCCACCAACGAAGGGCCGACGACGAAGCCGAGGTAGCCGACCGACGTCACCGCGCCCACCACCGCACCAGGGCGATCGGCGCCAGAACCGGAAGCGGCCAGCGCCAGCAACAACGGCCAGCACAACGAGATGCCGCCGGCGGCCACCACCAAGCCCATGCCGGCCACCACCGCCACCGGCGACCACGCCAACACCACCATGCCGAGCGAGGCCGCGCCCGCGCCCACGGCGACGCCCACCACCGGACCACGGCGACCGGCCACCGGGCCGAGCACGACCCGGGCGGTCATGGCCACGAGGTACCCGGCCACTGCACTCCCCGCGCCCAACGTCAGTCCACGCGACCACGACGTCCGCAGGAACAGCACGCCCCAGAGCTCGACCCCGCCCTCGACCATCGACCCCAAGGCGAAGGCCAACGCCACCACCACCAGCCGCTGGCGCCGCAGCAACGTCACCACCGAACGGAAGCGGACGGCGTCGCCGGCCTCGCCCGCGGGCAGGGCGCCCGGCGGCAACCGGGCGAACGACCACGCCAGCACCGCGCCCCCGACCCCGGCAACCAACCACCCCCACCGCCACGACCCGCCGGCCAACCGCACCAAACCCATCGTCGCCGCCCCCACCGCGGCCCCGAAGTTGAAGCGGCCGTGGAAGCGCACCAACCCGCCGGGGTCGCCGGCCAACCCCGCGGTGGCGGCCACGTTCATCACCACGTCGACCACGCCCCCGGCGGCGATGGCCCCGACGACCAACACGCCCATCGCCCACGGCGCCCGGACCAACACCATCGAAAGCAACAGCACCGACCACCCGCCGAACGCCAGGGCCAACACCCGCACCGTCCCGCGCCGCTCGGCCACGGCGCCGCCGAAGGCGTTGGTCAGCGCGGCCGCGGCCAGCGCCGCCGACAGCAACAGGCCGAAGCCACCGTGGCCGAGGCCGAGGTCGTGCTCGACGTCGGCGGCGGCCACGGCCCACCCGCCCCAGAACACGCCGAAGACGACGAAGGCCCCCGTCAGTTCACGAGGCGTTCGCGCCCCTCCCAGTAGGGCGAGCGCAGCTTGAACTTCTGCAGCTTGCCGGTGGCCGTGCGGGCCAGGGCGTCACGGAACTCCACCGACGTCGGGCACTTGTAGTGGGCCATGCGGCCGCGGCAATGCTCGATGAGATCGGCCTCGGTGGCGGCCACGCCGGAGCGCAGCACGACCAACGCCTTCACCGTCTCGCCCCACTTGTCGTCGGGCACGCCGATGACCGCGCACTCGGCCACGGCCGCGTGCTGGAACAGGCAGTCCTCGACCTCGATCGACGATACGTTCTCGCCGCCGGAGATGATCACGTCCTTCTTGCGGTCGGCGATCACCACGTAGGCACCGTCGTCGAGGTAGCCGCCGTCGCCGGTGTGGAACCAGCCGTCGACGATCGCCTTGCCCGTCTCCGCGGGCTGGTCCCAGTAGCCCTCGAAGACGTTGTTGGAGCGGGCCAGCACCTCGCCCTCGTCGTCGACCCGCACCCGCACGCCGATCGTCGGCGCGCCCGCACGCGACAGGAGCCGCGCCCGCTCGCCGACGTCGAGGCCGTCCCACTCCGCACGGGAACGGTTCATCGTCAAGAGCGGCGACGTCTCCGTCAACCCGTAGATCTGGATGAACTCCCAACCGAGCTCGTCCATCACCCGCTCGATCGTCTTCGACGGTGGCGGCGCGCCGGCCACCACCATGCGGACCTGGTCGCGCCCCGGCACCGGCCGGCCCTCGGCCTTGCGGACGGCGGCGGCGTCGAGGATCGCGGCCACCACCGCGGGCGCGCCGCACAGCAACGTCACGCCGTGCTCCTCGACCCGAGAAAGGATGTCCTCGCCGTCGACCTTGCGGAGCACCACCTGCTTGACGCCCATGCCGGTGACGGCGTACGGCATACCCCATCCGTTGCAGTGGAACATCGGCAGCGTGTGCAGGTACACGTCGCGATCGCTGACGCCGGCGTGCCAACCGAAGGTGGTGGCGTTGAGCCACGCGTTGCGGTGGGTGAGCTGCACGCCCTTGGGCCGGGCCGTCGTGCCCGACGTGTAGTTGATGCTGGCGGTGGCGTCCTCGCTCGGCTCCCACCGCTCGGGCTGCACGCCGTCGCCGGCGTCGGCGAACAGCTCGGCGTCGGACACGCCGTCGAGGACGATGCGCTCCTTGGCCTGCACGCCGGCGAGCTGCTCGTCGAGCTCGGGGTCGACCAGCAGCACCGAGGCACCGCTGTGGTCGACGATGTAGGCGACCTCGTCGGTCGTCAGGCGGAAGTTGACGGGGACGAGGACCCGGCCGAAGCCGCTCACGCCGAAGAAGGCGATGTCGAAGCGGGCCGCGTTGGGGCTCACGATGGCGACCCGCTCGCCGTGGCCGACGCCCATGCGGTCGAGGGTGGCAGCCAGGTTGCGGGCCCGGCGGTGCATCTCGGCGTAGGTGATGGTGCCGAGGTCGCCGGGCCGGCCGGGCTCGTCGACCACCGCCGGCCGCTCGCCGTAGACGAGCGCGGCCCGCTCCAGGAAGTCGCCGACCGTCAGCGGTACCCGCATGTTTGCCCCCTCGAGGTGAAACCGGACACACCACGCTACTCAACGTTTGAACGGCGGTTCCGTGGGGCACAACCCCGGCCGCCAACTCCCCTCGTGCGGTGTGTGGTGGCGCGGCCCGACGTCGTCGGGCTCCGCCCCCGCCGCTTCGAAAGGACCCGCTGGGCTCATGAGACGCCTGGCGATGACGGTGTCGTTGGCCGTCATCGCCCTCGCCCTCCCGGGCGCGCTGCCTTCTTCGGGCGCGTCCGGCAACTCGCCGGCGCCGCCGTCCCCGACGGTGGTGGCGCCGGTCGTGCCCCGTGGTCGCACCGCGGTCGACGCCGCCCGGGCCACGTTGCCCTTGCCCGTTCCCCGTGGGGTGGTCGCGGCCACGGAACGTGCCTCGCGCGACGGCCTCCGTGGCCGCTCGGTCGAGGCCGTGTGGGCCGCGCTCGCCCGCTGCGAGTCGAGCGACAACCCCGACGCCGTCGGCGGCGGCGGCCGCTACTACGGCGCCTTCCAGTTCAGCGTGGCCACGTGGCGTTCGGTCGGCGGCACCGGCCTCCCCACCGACCATCCCTACGAGGTCCAGTTGGCCGCGGCCCAACGGCTCCAGGCCCGGCGGGGCTGGTCGCAATGGCCGGCGTGCGCACGCCGGCTCGGCCTGCGGTCCTAGCGGAAGAGGCGGAAGCGGCGGCGCTTGGTCGCGGGCTCGGCCGACGCGCCTTCCGCCGGCGCCACGGGCGGGGGTGGCGGCATCGGCGGGACCGGGCGGGCCCGGCTGCGCGAGCCGATGAGGGGCTCGCGTTCGACGGGCAGCGGCACCGGCTCGACGGCCCGCAGTATCCGCTCTGGCGGCGCCTCGGGCGCGGGAACCGTCGTTTCGGTGAGATCGATGTCGCGCGACGAACCCGCGAGCGCCTCCTCGGCCCGATCGAGGGCGGGCATCACCGCCGACGAGGCGTCGAACAGCTCGGCCAGGTGACGGCGGGCGGCGGCGATCTGGCGTCGGGCGGGATCGAACTCCTCGATCATGGCCTGGCGCTTGGCCGCCAGCTCCTCCTCGGCCGCGGCCTTGATGGCGGCGGCTTCGGCCGCAGCCTCGCCCACCCGTTGGGCCAACAGCGCGGCGGCTTCGGCCCGAACCACGTTGGCGTCGTCGGCGGCCGAGGCCGCGATCGACGCCGCCTTGGCCTCGGCCTCGCCCACGACCGTGGCCGCGACATCGGCCGCTTCAGCCTGGGCCGCCAACTCGAGGTCGGCGGCCCGCTCCCTGGCCATCGACATGATGGCCTCGGTCTCGGCCGCGATCCGGTGGTCGGCCTCCTCCTGCAAGCGGGCCGCGGCCGCCCGGCCCTCTTCGACGGCCACCGAACGCAAGCGCTCGCCCTCGTCGACGGCCGACGACAACACCCGCCGCGCCTCCACCCGCACCTGCTCGGCGTCGACCTCGGCCCGCTCCAACAACGCCCGGGCGTGGTCCTGCGCGCCCTCCAACAACGCCGCCGCCGTAGCCTCGGCCCGCGCCTCGACCTCGGCCACCGCCGCGGCCGCGGCCAACTCGGCGGCCGCGGCCGCTGAGGCGATGATCGCGGCCCGCTCCTCGGCGGCCTCGTCGAGCCATTCCTCGACCTCGGCCTCGGCCTCGGCCCGCGCCAAGGCCCTGGCCTCGTCGGCGGCGACGGAAGCCGCGGCCGACACCCGCTCCTCGAAGGCCACCGCCAACTCGGCTTCCAACGCCGAGCGCCGGGCGGCCAAGTCGAGAGCGGCCGCTTCCTCCAACGCCGTCACCCGGGCGGCGAACGCCGACTCCCGCCGGGTCTCCTCGACCCGCAACGACCGCCTGGCCTCCTCCAAGGAAGCGAGGTCGGCAGCCTGCTGGGCCGCCAACGTGGCCTCGAGCTCCTGGCGGCGCACCTCGAGAGAAGCGAAGGCGGCGATGTGGTCCTGCTCCAGCCGGCGCGAGCGGGCGTCGACCCTGGCCTCGAGCTCGGCCCGCTCGGCGGCCAGCGCGGCCAGCGCGGCACGGCGCTCGTCGGCCAACCGGGCCGCGGCCGCCGCACCCGCGGCCTCGAGCACGGAACGGCGTTCCTCGTACTCGGAACGGGCCCGCTTGGCCTCGGCCCGCACCTCGGCCCGGGCCCTGGCTACCTCGGCTTCGGCCGCGGCCAGCAACGCACGGCGCTCGGCCTCGAGCTCGATCCGGCGACGGACCAGGGACTCGCCCGCCTCCCGCTCGAAGGCCCGGACCTCGTCCTGGCGCCGCCGCATCTCCTCGAGGAAGCGCTCGCGGTCGGCCCACAGCGAGAGCTGGGGCGGATCGGGGGCGTCGGCAGGCACGTCCCCATGTTGGCCCAGCTAGCCGACGGCCCGGAGGATCTCGTGGAGGGACGTGTCGCCGAGGGCGGCCTTGCGCAAGCCGTCCTCCCGCATGGTGACCATGCCCTGGGAGACGGCGAGCTGCTGGATGTCACGGGGGATGGCGTTGGCCACGATCAGGTGGTCCATCTCATCGGACATCTCCATCACCTCGTGGACGCCGAGGCGGCCGCGGTACCCGGTGCCGGCGCAGGCGTTGCAGCCCACCGGCTTGAAGTAGGTGTGGCCCGTGCCCTCGAAGACCCAATCGGGCAGCAGCCCCTCGAGGGTCTCGTCGGACGCGGGATCGTGGGGGGCCTTGCAGCGCTCGCACAACCGGCGGGCGAGCCGCTGGGCGACGATGGCGTTCAACGACGACGTCACCATGAAGGGCTCGATGCCCATGTCGAGCAGGCGCACCGGCGTCGAGGAAGCGTCGTTGGTGTGGAGCGAGGTGACGACGAGGTGGCCGGTGAGGGCGGCCTCGGCCGCGATCTTCGCCGTCTCGGGGTCGCGGATCTCGCCGACCATTACCACGTCGGGGTCGGCGCGGAGGATCGAGCGCAGCGCCGTCGGGAACGTCAGGCCAGCCTTGCGGTTCACCTGCATCTGCTTGACGCCGCCCAACCGGTATTCGATCGGGTCTTCGACGGTGACGATGTTGCGGCTCGGGTCGTTGAGCTCCATCAACGTGGCGTACATCGTCGTCGACTTGCCCGAGCCCGTCGGGCCGGTGACGATGATCGCGCCCCACGGCCGGCGGAACGAGGCCTCGAACACCTTCAGTGCCGAGGCCGACATGCCGAGCTCGGTGAGGCTGCGGACGCCGGTCGACTCCTCCAGCACCCGGATGACGATGGCTTCGCCGTAGGCCGTCGGCAGCGTGACCACGCGCAACGACACCGCCTGGCCGTTGACCGTCAGCGCGATGCGCCCGTCCTGGGGCACACGCCGCTCGGCGATGTTGATCTCGGCCATGATCTTCACCCGGCTGACGACGCTGGCCTGGGCCGCACGGGGCACGTTCATCACCTCGTGGAGGACGCCGTCGATGCGGAACCGCACCCGCATCTCCCGCTCGCTCGGGTCGAGGTGGATGTCGGAGGCGCGCTCGGTGACGGCGCGCGAGATCAACTGGTTGACGAACTGGATGACGGGCGCGTCCTCCGACGCCGCCTTGCCCGCGGCCGAGAAGTCGACCTCGTCCTCGAGGGTGTCCTGCTCGATGCGCAGGATGGCTTCGTCGGCGTCGGCTGCGCCCCACACGCGGTCGATGGCCCGCATGAGCTGGCCGGGCTCGGCCATCAAGGCCTTCACGTCCTGGCCGGTGACGCTGCGGACGTCGTCGAGCGAGAACACGTTGGTCGGGTTGACCATGGCCACCAACAGCAGGCCGTTCTCGCGACCGACGGGCAGCAGTTGGTGGTAGCGGGCGAACGACTCCTTCACGAGCTGCACCGACGACGGGTCGATCGGGCGCTCCTCCAAGTCGATGAAGTCGAGGCCGAAGTGTTCGGCCAACACCTTGACCAGTTGGACCTCGTTGACGAAGCCTCGGGCCACGAGAATCGTGCCCAGGCGCTCGGACGTCACCTGCTGCTCGCGCAGGGCTTCCTCGAGCTGCTCGTCGTCGATGATCCCGCGTGCGATGAGCATCTCGCCGAGGCGAGGGCCTCGGGCCCGCTTCGCAACCGGGGAGTTCTTCTGCATGGTCACCTTGCAGTTATCGGCCGCTGGGGACCGTTATGTAGTGACTAGCCCCCTACGCCCACGCCGTCAACGGTTACGACGACAGGAACACCGGCATCGTCTTGCGCCCGAATTCACGGCATTCGTCCGACGTCGGCCGCCAGATGTCGATGCGGTTGCCCTTGATGGCGCCGCCCGTGTCCTGGGCGAACCGCGTGCCCTCGCCCCCGATGAACAGCTCGGTGCCGAGGGGGATGACCCGGGGGTCGACGGCCACGAACTGGCGGTTGACGGGGCGGCCCGACGCGGTGAAGCCGCGCAGGGCGTAGCACGTGACCTCGAAGTCGCCGAGGTAGCGCCCGCCGGTGGCCATCCAGTGGCCGTCGCCCTCGCCGGTGGCGTCGATGTCGACGACCGGGCCGAAGGCGGTGGTGGCCAGCGAGCCGTGGAAGACGGCATCCCCGTAGGTGAAGACGCCGCCGTCGCGGGCCGCCAGCCAGTAGCCGTGGCCGCTCGGGGTGGAGGCCATGCCGACGATGGGCTCGTTGAGGCGGCTGCCGCCGGCCGAGCCGGCGAAGGGCGCGTCGCCGAAGGCGAAGATGCCGCCGTCGCGGGCCACCAACCAGTAGCCCTTGCCGTTGGGCGCCGAGGCCATGCCCACGATGGGCTGGTTGAGGCGGACGTCGCCGGTGGAGCCGAGGTACTGGGCGTCGCCGAAGGCGAAGATGCCGCCGTCCTCGGCCACCAGCCAGTAGCCAGCGCCGGTAGGCGTGGAGGCCATGCCCACGATGGGCTGGTTCAGCGGGTGGTCGCCGGCCGAACCGAGGAAGCGGGCGCTCCCGAAGTTGAAGATGCCGCCGTCGCGGGCGACGAGCCAGTAGCCCTTGCCGTCGGGGGCGGAGGCGATGTCCACGATGGGCTGGTTGGTACCGCCGGCGGGCAGGGAACCGAAGAGCTGGGCGTCGCCGAAGGCGAAGACGGCCCCCTTGGACGTGGCCAGCCAGTAGCCGTGGCCGGTGGGGGTGCGGGCCATGCCGGTGACGGCGTTGCCGGTGGCCGACCCGTAGACGGTGGCCTCGCCGGCGGCGAAGACCGAGCCGGGCCCGGAGCCGTCGGCCCCGGCGGTGCCGATGCCGGCGACCTCGAGGCCGACCAGGCCCCCGAGGGCGATGGCCCCGACGGCGGTCGCCGCCGCCGCCCTGGTGGCCAGGCGTTTGAGTCGCCCCCGGCGCTTCAGGCGCGCGGCGGTGTGGATGGAGTGCTGCATGCGTGCGTGCTCCCTTTCATGGGGGAGGCCCCTCGCGACCGGATCGGCCCGCTGAGGTGGGCGAGTCGCCGTGCCCGCAGAGCCGGCAGTGGTTGCCAGCGGGGTCACGACTGCTTGCTGTAGTTAGCAGAACCCTACCCGGCCGCACCGACGCCGCGCCAAATTGTCTGGTTTCGGGCGCGCTCAAGCCGATATCTCGGCTTCATCGCGCCCAAAACGGCCTCAGGACG
>JAXDPV010000159.1:0-14424 GCA_034668185.1 Actinomycetota bacterium | reverse complement strand
CGACCAGTTGGCGGCCATGTTCTTCGACACCCGCCGACGCGCCCAGGTGCGCCTCGTCTGCCTGCACCGCCTGCGCGTCCTCGACCGCTTCCAGCCCTACCACCCGACACGAGGAGGCCGGGAGCCGTACCACTACGTCCTCGGGCCGATGGGCGCGGCCGTCGTCGCGGCCGAACGGGGAGAGGACCCCGACCGGGCCGCGAGGCGGTGGAAAGGCGAGCGCACCCTCGCCCTCGGCCGCACCCAACGCCTCGCCCACCTCGTCGGCCTCAACGGCATCTACGCGTCCCTCGTCGCCCACGCCCGGCGTCACCCCGACACCGGCCTCGCGTGCTGGCTGACCGAAGCCGAGTGCGCCAAATGGGCCAACGCCATCGTCCGCCCCGACGCCTTCGGGGAATGGGCCGAGGCCGGGTCGTCGGTCGAGTTCTTCGTGGAGTACGACCGTGGCACCGAGACCCTCGCCCGCCTGGCCGCCAAGCTCACCGGCTACCAGCGGTTCGAGTCCGAACGGGCCGCGACGGCGTGGGTCCTCTTCGCCTTCGTGAGCGCAGGTCGCGAGGCCGCCGCCCGGCGCGCCCTGGCCGATGCCACCGTCCCGGTCGCCACCGCCGTCCTCAACGGTGGCTCCCTGGGGCCGCAAGACGCTGTGTGGCTGCCGGTGCGGGCAACCGGCCCGGCCCGGCTCCGCCTGGCCGCGCTCGCCCATATCCCCAAGCCACCCGAAGCAGCCCGGCGCGCCGCCGAAGGCGGCCCCCGCGCTTGGCGCTTCGACAGGTCCCGGTACGACGACAAAGAGGAGGCGCCTATCGACACAACCTGATCCCCAAATCGAGCGACCAGCCCAGCCCACCAAGGACGCCGGCTACGTCATCCGATCGCATCGAGCCATACAGCTCCGACCGTGCCCGCGCCTCCGCCCCATCCGTCGGCGCCGACGAGGCCGAGAGGCGGCTCACCGTCGCCACCCATCCCCTTCGCGAGAGCCAGGCAAGCGGCCACTCGCGAGCGGCCCCGGTGGTCTCATCGAGCCAGCCGACCGGCCCGTTACTGCCAGCGGGTTCAGGGCGAACCGCGACGTTCGGTCGAGCGCGGTGGCTCCACGCGGACGCGACGACGACAACCACCATCCGCGGAGGCGCAGGCGAAGTCGATCGACACAGGGGCCAGGAGATTTCGCGAGGCACCGACTCCGAGTGCCGGACCGGGATGCCGTGCGGAAGCAGCGAACGCTGCCTCAACACGGCACCACGACAAGCAGCCAGCAGAGCGCACCACGCGCTCCGTCGGCTGTGCGTCGAGGGGTCCGACGCCTCCAACCGTCGGACCCTGACCGCCGAGACAAACGCCTCGACGGCAACCAACCCGACAACCAACAAACGGAGGCGCCACATGGCCCCACGCACAACCCGCAAGCCGGCCGCTGCCACCAAGGCAACGGCCTCGACCAAGCGCACCCGCGCCGCCCTCGGCACCAGCCGCAAGGCGACCGTCGCGCAGACCAAGCAAGCGAACAACAACGGCACCACGCGGACGGGCAACCGCGCCGCAAGCAAGGCGATCCTCAACCAGACCGGCCTACCCAAGCTGGGCAAGGGCGGCCTGGGAGCAGCCGTGCTCGACTACATGGCCGGGCACCCCAAGGAGGACTTCTCGCCTTCGCAGGTGGGCAAGGCTCTGACCCGCTCAGGCGGGGCCTGCGCCAACGCTATGGAGAAGTTCGCCGAGCAAGGTCTCGTGACGGAGACCAACGAGCGGCCCCGCCGCTACCGGTACGCGGGAGCGAAGGCGGCCAAGCGAGCCAACGCCGTGAGGCGCTGACCCGCAACCGTCTGACGCTGCACGAACTGGCCGGAGAACAATGTTCTCCGGCCAGTCGCGCGATAGCGGCGACGAGCAGCGGCACCCCGACCGAGAAGAGCCCGATGAGCCGGAGAAGGAACTCGATGACGCGGTGACCCTGGCGACGTCGAGGCTCTGGCTGACAAGTCCAGTCCGCGGCCCGGCGCAGAACGTCGGGAGCCCGGCGCTATCTTGCCTACACGGTGATGTCGACGCAGACCTGCTCGCTGCCGACGCGCGGGCTGGTCCCTCCCGCCCAGAGGCCGCCGCATATCCGGTAGGTTTCCGGGTCGAGGTCCTTGGGGAGCACGAAGCGATAGGGGCCCGGCCCGGTGAAAGGCACGGCGGTGACCGGCTCGCCGGGCGGGCCGACCGCGAGCTCGTCGTTCTCGGGGTCTTCGATGTTGTACAAGGCGTAGAGCCACTTGCCCTCTCTGGAGAGCGCGAGGTCGTCCCCGTGTTGGATGACGGTGTCGGGGTTGTCGGCGTGGTAGGTGACGAAGAATTCGGCGCCCGGCTTGAGTTGCGTGCTGCTGAGGGTCATGGAGAACCGGTGGGGCACGGCAGAAGTGGGTGAGATCGCGGTGTCGTCGGCGGTGGTGCCGCCGTTGCCGCATCCCACGAGGCCGATGGCGGCGACCATGGCGAGGCAGCCCGACAGGAGGGTTCGTCTCAATGGCAGCACGTCCCCGAGTCCCATTGGGCAGCGCCGACGGTGCGGACGACGAAGTTGCCGTCGTCTTGGATCGAGGCCCAGGCGCCGGCCACGGTGGCGGTGCCGGTCTTGTGGGAGTGCCAGTCCCACACGGCGGTGCCGTTGGCTTTGCGGACGACGAGGTTGCCGTCGTCCTGCATGACCGCGTAGGAGCCCGGGTAGACGACCTGGCCGGCGTAGTTGAGCAGCGACCACAGCGCCGTGGGGTTGCCTTCCTGGTTGAGGGTCAAGTTCCCGTCGGTCTGCATGTTGAGGTGGAACCGGCCGTCCCGCGATCGCAGTTCCGACGTGCGGCTGCCGGGTTGTAGCCGCTGGTTCGGCCCGAGGGCTTCGGTGGTGGTCGTGAGCAGCACCTTACGCCCGGAGTCCTGCTGGGCATACCCGGTCCAGGTGAAATAGGAGGGGGAGTTGCAGTCGTCTTCGCTGGCGGCCGGCTTGGCGATGCCTTGCTCGATGCCGTAGGCCCGGGTGTTGGTCCTGTTGAAGATGGGACCGCCGCTGTCGCCATGGCAGGTCATCGTGTCGAAGACGCCGTAGCCGACCACACCCTTGTCGCCGCTGCTGTTGTAGTTGGTGATGTCCCCGCAGGACTGGAAGCCTTTCCAACCCGAGGAGCAGACGACGGTGCCCTCGAGGGCGGCTCGGGGTTGGTCGATGCGGAGGGTCACCGGCGCGGCGTCGGTCTCTTGTCGGTAGGCGAGGTTGGACGGGACGGGCTCGTTGGGGTTGTCGAGGCTGATGACCTGGTAGTCGAGGCCATAGGGGCAGTTGGCGGCTCGGCCGGTCTGGCCGTTGCAGGACTGCTTGCGGGTGCCGGCGGTGCCGACCGACCGGCCGCCCACCGTCCAGGCGGTGGTGCCGATGTCCCCGCAATGGCCGGCGGTGAACGCTTCGCGGCGGCCGTAGGCGTCGCGGGTGATGAAGCCGAGGGTGCACCAGTCGGCCCCATCACGGGTGAACTTCAGCCCGGCCCGGGCCGGGGTGCAGTCGTCCCGCGGGCAGACCGTCGGCTCGAACCCGACGGGCTGCACGCCGGTGATGCGGACGATCCCCTCGATCAGTTCGGGGCTGATGGCCTGGACGGCGGCGTCGAGCTTGGGGAGCGCGCCGGGGTCAAGCACGACGTCGATGGTGTTGCAGGACAGGCTGACCGTCGCCTTCCATGGCCAGGTGCCCTCGGGTTGCGGGGTCGAAGCGAGCGCGCTGTTGAGGCGGCCGGCGATCTGGCCCATGGTCTGGTCGAGGCGGTCGACCGTGAACTTGGCCTGCTCGACGGTGACGCGGGGGTCACTCGTGAGCGAGGCCGGGAGCGCAGCCCGCCCGGCCTCGCCGACGACGCCGACGTGGACGTTCTGGTCGACGCCGATGTAGGCGCCGGAGTAATTGGCCATGGCGGAGTCGCTGAGGTTCTGGAGGGCTTCTTCGAGGTCGTCGTAGTTGCGCAGCTCCGCGTTCGGGCTCGGTCTGACGCAGCCGACCGCAGCCCTCGCCGCGAAGATCGCGTCGGTGACGACCGGCGGCAGCACGCCGGGTGGCGGCGGCGGGACCGTGACCGGCGGGGACGGGATGGTGACAGGAGGTGGGGGCGGAGTCGTCACCGGCGGGACCGTCACCGGGGGAGGCGGAACGGTGATCGGCGGCGGGGGTGGGATGGTGACGGTCGGCACCGTGACCGGGGGCGGTGGGACCGTGGTCGGCGGCGTGGTGACGGGCGGGACCGTGACCGGCGGGGGCGGAATGGTGATCGGGGGCGGCGGGGGGATGGTGACCGGAGGCGCGGTTACAGGAGGCGGGGGAACCGTTGTGGCCGGCGGCGGTGGGACGGAGACGGGTGGGGTCGTGACCGGCGGGATCGTGGCGGGCGGGACGGTGACGGGCGGGGGCGGGATGGTGGTCGGGATGGGAACCGTGGTGGGCGTCGGCGCGGGCCGATCGGTGACCACGGCGGACCAGGTGGGGGTGGTTTCGGTGACCCAACCGTCGGTGACCTCGACGCGGTATTCGAGGACGACGTTCGCGGTCGGTGAGCCGGCCATGGTGGCGGTGTAGGCGACGAGGTCGTTGCCGTAGGCGAGCGGCGTGCGGGGCGACTGGGTCATGGACGTGGACTGCCACCCCTGCCCACTGATCCTCCAGAACAGCGTGGCCGGACAGGAACGGCTGGCCGCGCAGTTGGCGGTGGCGGTGATGGTGACCGGCTCGCCGGTGAAGGCGGCTCCGACCGGGACGTGGAACGGGTGGGGCGGCTCGGCCACGCGGACCACGAACCCCGACGCGTAGGTCGGAGCGACGGGGCCGCCATCGACGGGGACGTAGGCACCCCAGTAGGTGGTGCCGGGTAGGGCGGTGTGGGTGTAGCCGTCACCGGCGGTGAAGTTGTAGGCGAGGCCGCGGGTGGTGACGCTGCTCCCCGGTATGACGGCTCTGAACGTCTCGACCCGGCTGGCCGAGGTGGTGGCCCGGACCGCGGTGCGGGTCATGGCGGCGGATTGGAAGCCGCCGGCAAGCACGGCGGCGTCCCCGTAGTTCAGGGTCACGTTGCAGGACTCGGTGGCGCAGGTCAGTTCGGTCTCGATGGCCAGGTCCTGGCCGGCGGGGGCGACGGTGGGCGGGACGTGGGTGAAGTGCGGGGGCTCCTGCACGCGTATGTGCTGGTACAGGACGCTGATCCCGTCGAGCCACACGCCGCCGGGCGTGTCCACGGCCGAGGTACCGGGCCACCAGGCGGTGGTGTCGCCGTCGGTGATCTTGAAGAAGTAGTCGACGCCGCGGGTGTCGGCCACCCCCGCCGGGATCGTCCCGGTGACGGTCACCGCGTCGACGCCCGCGCCCGCGATCCGGGTCACGGTCATGGACGTGGAGGCGAAGTCGGAGAGGTTCTGGAAGTTGTTGACGGTGGTGCGGTAGTAGAGGGTGGCCTGGCATTGGCGGGCCGAGGGGCAGTTGCTGGCCGTGGCGATCTCGATGGGCTGGCGGAACGGGGCGGTCACCACCGGGACGTGGCCGATGTGGGGCGTCTCGAGGACATGGACGTGGTGGGCCAGCGACGAGTTGGTGCCGTCGCGGGGCGCGTAGGCGCCGGTGTAGGTGGTGCCCGGCGAGAACGAGTGGGTGCTGCCGTCGAACACGTCGAGGTAGTAGTCCACGCCCCGGCTGGTCACCGACCCGCCCGGCACCTGGGCGGTGAACGACATCACCGAGCCGACGCCGCCGGGCACCGGCGTGGCCGGGCTGGACTGGCCCATGCTGGCCGAGTTGTATGGCCCGTTGATCGACGCCACCCGGTAGTAGAGGGTGCCCTGGCAGTTGCCGGTCGAGCAGGTGACCTGGGTGTCCACGTTGAACGCCTGGCCGGCGAACCCGAAGGCGACGGGGACGTGGTTGACCAGCGGGGGCGACACCACCTGCACGTGGAAGTAGATGCCGATGGGCATGACGCCGCCCGCGAACGGTGTGCCCGGGTACCTGGTGGTCGAGCCGTTGGAGTCGGCTTCGAGGTAGTAGTCGACGCCGGTGGTCGTGACCGCCGAGCCGGGGATCTCGCCCCGCCACTCCACGTCTTCGACCCCGCCCGCCCCGGTGGCCACGCGGGTCAGGCCGGCCACCTGGAAGCCGGGCTCGCCCACCAGGCCGGGCACGGTCGTCAACGCCGCCGGCGCCGTGGAGCGGTAGTAGAGGCGGGCCGCGCAACCCGAGGCGGCCAGGCAGCTCCCCCGCATGGAGATGGGGATGGGCTGGCCGTACATGGCGGTCGCCACCGGCGCGTGCACCACGGCCGGCCCGGTGGTGTCGGCCCGGCTCTTGGCTTCCGTTGCCACCAGCAGAGCGGCAGCCACCACCACGGCCAGGCCGATAGCCACGACCCGGGACCGGGCGATCCTGACCCGCCGGCCCGGGCGCGGCATCCGCACCTCCAGGCGAAACCCTCCGCCGCCGGTCGCCGGCACGATCCTCACCAGCGCGTCGCCACTCAACGGTCCCCGCCCCATGTCTGGCCCTTCCTCACAGTCGGCCAGCACGGCGCTGGCCCGGATCAACGGACCGGAGGGGGGCGCAATGGCGTGGCCGCCACCTGCCGCCCCTCCGATCCATTCACTGGTATCTACGGCTAGGACGACCGGTGATGTCCAAAAATCTCCCGCCGGGCGAGGGATTTCTTGGCGAATGTCTGGTGACCGGACATTTTCCGGGGCGATTTGTCCGGTGACCGGACAAATCGGGCGTGGCTCAGGCGCCGTCGAGCAGTTCGAGGTCGGGAAACGCCCCCCACGTCCGTGAGTCGTAGTCAACCGGGCCGGCCGTCCGGGCGGCCAGCCACCGGCAGCGGACGGCGGCCTGGATGTACTCCCGTTCGTCCGGGTCGCTCCAGTCGTAGCCGATCCGCTCCGGCAGTTCGGCCACGTAGCGCCAGGGTGCGGGTGGTCACGCCCAGGGCCGCCGCGGCCCGCTCCTGGGTGCCGAAGGCCACCAGCGCGTCGAGGATTCGCAGGAGCGCCTCGTCATACGGAGGTTCCCCGAAGACGGAGACGAACAGGTGGCCTCGCTGGACGGGGGGCGATTCGGCCAGGGTGCGGTGGAACTCCAGCGCGCCGACCTTCACCCGAGTCGCCCCCGCCCCGAGGGGCGCGTAGCCGATGCTGCGGTAGGTGGCCTTGTAGACGGTCCCGATCAACTCAAACGGACACCGCTTCGAGGACGCCACCAAGAACCCGTCGGCCCGGACGCACGCCGGTTCCGCGGCTTCGACCACCCGCTCCCACAGAACGTCGCGGCCAAGCTCGACCAGGACGACGGCGTGAGGCGCGGGGTCCATCCGCACCGGCCCCTCGACTGCCGATGCCGTCGCCTCCGCGATCTCACTGGCCGCGCCCCGCAGGACGGCGGTGTCGCACCCGCTGCGCCCGACCACGCCGAGCAGCCCCCAATCGGAGCTGTAGGGCTCCAAGCCCAACCGGCGGGCCTCGCCCCGCAGCGAGGCGAGGTCGTCGAGGTGCGAGGTCAACACCCGATCCACGAACGCCACCGCCCGCTGCGTGCGGGGAGGATGACGTTGGCGGGCCTCCCCTTCCACCAAGCCGTCGCAGACGGCGCGCAGGGCCTCGGCCACCGTCCGTCGCACCCTGACGGCGGCCATGGTCACGGCTGCGTGTTCGGGCGGGGTCGTCGGCCCGAGCAACGCCGCCTGGTCCATGAGGTGGACGAACACGACCTCCTCGGCCGCCACGAACGCGGCCTCCGTGTGCGCCACGGTCAGCAGCACCGCCCACCGGGCGCCGAGGGCGCGAAGGTCGCCAAGCTGGTCGGCGGTAGGGCATCGGCCGGCGGCGGCACCGACCACCATCCGGCAGCACCCGTCGACGGCCGCCAGCAGCTCGCCCGGCGGGACACTCCGATACTCCGGCGTGGCCCGCAGCATGGCGTCGGCGACCGGCGCGGTCATGTCCTCGAACGTCGCCCGCAACGCCTCGACCAAGCGGGTGGCAAAGACCGGGCTCGGTGGCGCCGCCGTCATGCCCGCAGGAAACGCCTCGCCCCACAGGCGCCGTCGAGGACGCCCGGTGCCGCTCCCCAGGTTGTGTGAGCCGCCACCGCAACGAGCATTGCCTGGACCCCCGGAACCGGGGACCGTACCAGAAACTGTTACCTGCTGGCCGGACCGCGTTCCTCGGTCCAGGGCCGTTAGGCCCAGGGCCGCTAGGCCCACAGCCGCTAGTGCGTAGGGTCGAAGTTTCCTCGACTCTGCGGCGTGGGACGCTCCAAACAACGCCATCCGTCGCAGACCGAATTGGGCAAGCGAGCACGAGCCCGGCGGGCCGACCTCGGCATGAGCCAGATGGCGCTGGCCGAGAAGATCGGGATGCATTTCAGCTTCGTCTCCGAACTCGAGCGGGGCGAGCGCAACCTGAGCCTGGCCACGCTCCTGCGCCTGGCCGAGGGCCTGGACGTCAACCCGGCCGAGCTGGTCGACGGGCTCCGATGGAGCCGCTGAGCGGGACCAGGATTCGAGCCGGCGGCGTCGAAGTTCTCCGCGAGGCGAGCCTCCACGGCGCCCGACCCTGCGGGGGCCTGGGCCTCGACCGCGGGAGGCAGGCAATGAGACTCCTCGTGGGCGCGCTGGTCGCCCTCGTCGTGGCCTTCGGGCCGGCGGCGCCGGCCGCGGCCGACACCATGTGCGCCGACGTATGGGTCGAATACTCGACCCAGCCCGACTGGTACGTCCTCGGGCCGGGCAACTGCACGCCCACACCGTTCCCCCGCGTCCTCAACCCCTACGGCGGCGTCCACAACCTGCCGACCCCAACATGGGCGCCGAACGGCATCGGCTGGGACATCTGGCTCATCGGCCAGTAGCAGCCGCGCCCGTCGTTCCCGCGGCGGCACACGCCACACCGCCGACCGTGGTGTCACACCTGGCCCGCAACCCCAACACGATCTCCGTGTCGCCGGCTTCGTCGGGGACGGCCGCGCTGAGCTTGGTGTCGACCACCGGCCCGTCAGGGGCATCGCTTCGAGCATCGGCGCTCCCGCCGGCCGCTTCGCTGGCCGAGGTCGCGGCCGGCGAGCCGGGAACGCCGCGCAGGTGTTCGGCGTCGAGGGGCGGGGGTGCGGCCAGGCCCGAGGCTGAGGCGTACCGGAGCGACAAGACCGCCGGGGTGGGCAACGATCGAGGCTCGACCCGACCCGCGGCCGGCGCCACCGCCAACACGGCGGCAACGGCCGCCGCTGCCACCGCCAAGCCGGCCCCCTCCGCCAGTTGGCCCAGGCTCGCGGCCGAGGTGTAGCCGCGTGCCCGCACCCGCCCCGGCCAATGACGGAACACCAAGGCGGCAACGGGTGACCCCTCGACAAAGCGACGGAGAGCCGACGCGACCACGGCCCGCAGGCGTTCCAGCCCTTCGCGTGGGACCGCCTCGGAGCGCACGAACAGCATCCCGCTGGCAACGGCATCGTCCAGACTGCCCGAGCCAAGGAGGAAACCGGCAACCTCCACCGGCTCCCCGGCAAGGTGCGCGTCGTCAACGCCGCCCGGGCCGAGCGGGCACATCACCTGCCCCATCGGCATCACGCCAAGGCGCACCCGGCACAGCCCCCGAAGCTCGACGCCGAAGGTCCAGCCCCACCCGTCACCCGCGTCTCCCAGCTCCCGTTCGGACTCGTAGAGCGCCGGCAGCCAAGGGCGGGTGTCGCCGGCCTCGCGGCAGCGGGCCACGAACCGCTCGGCCAGGCTGGTCACGTCCTCACCGGGGCTGCTCACGGCTCCACCAGCCCCGCTGCCCGACCCACGCGGCACCACCAACACGGCACGGAGAAGCCACCCTTGCATCCCCCGCAATCCAGAACGGCCACGTCGACCCCCAACCCCCAGGCTCGTGTCGACCCGGAGGACCGACACCAGTTCGCGACGACTATACGAAACGTCGGCATCCCCTCGCCTGGCTCCGGCCCGCGCCAGCCTCGAGGGGGGGGAGGGCGAATCGGCTGCGCCTGCCAGCCCGGCCTCGTCAACACGCGCAGGAGGGGATCGGAGAAGCGGCGTGGAAGTTTGAGGTTGATGGCGGCTACCGCCTGCGACGTGGATGCGGCCCTGACAGCGGCCTACCGCTCGTACGCGAAACGGGTCCGGCGCATGGCCATCCGTCGTCTCGGTGACCGCGACGCCGCCGACGACGTGGTGCAGGACACCTTCGAGTGGCTGCAAAGCCACGTCGACCAGTTCGCCGGTGCCCGCAACCCAGAGGCGTACGTGGTCCGCATTGCCGCCAACCACTGCAACGCCGCGCTCCGACGGCTCCAACGGGCGAGCTACGCGGCGCCGGTCGATCCGCTCCGCATGGAAGAGCAGGTCGCCTCCGAGTGGAGCACAGTGGCCACGATGGACGAACCTGGCGCGGCGGAGGACCAAGCCGTAGATGCCGCTGCCGTCCTCGACGCCCTCGCCTCCATCGACCCCGCCCACCGTGACCTGCTGCGCCTCCGAGCGGACGGGATGCCCTACGACGCGATCGCCCAACGGAACGACACGACGCCCGGTGCGGCGCGGGCCATGATGCTGCGAGCCCGAGACAGCGCCGCCACCGCCTACCGCACCGTGACCAGCGAGCGAGGCTTGCTCGGCGGGGTGGCGATCGGTTGGCGTCGACTCCAGGCGCGTGCCCGCCGCCTTGTGCCGACGGCGACGCCCGCTGAGGTTGCCACCTACGCCGAGATCGGCGGGCGCTGCGCTGCCGTCACCGCCGCCCTCGCCCTCGCCTTGGTCGTCCCGACCGCAAACCGGCCGCATCGACAATCGGACGGACCGCCGCCGTCCTGGGTCACACGAACCGCGATGGGCACGCTCGAACCGGAGCGCCCCGGCAGCCTGAGTGAGACGAGCCATCCTCCACACAGCCGGGGACCAGCCTCGGTACGGCGGTCGACCATTGATGCGATGTGGGTCGACGGTTCCGCAGGCGGAACTGCCCGCGGAACCGTCGCAACCGATAGGGACGGCGTTACCAGTTCGTCCGCCGTGACGGTCCCTGAAACAGCGGGCGAAGCCCACGAGGAGTTGGTAGCCCTCGATTGCACCGAAGAGGCTGAGACGGTCGCCGTATGCCACGCAGTACAGACGCTCGTGGCTGCCGCAATCCCGTCCGGGTCACTCTAGGGAAACGCGAGACACACGTTACGGCGTACAAAGACGGTTGTACCGGTGGTGTCGTTTCGCACCCACTCATTTCCCCGGTTGCAGAGGCCCCACCAGCCAGGGAACTCGTGGCACGTCCCTTGCATCTCGTCGTCCCCGACCTCGTGGTTGATGGCGACACCGGCCTGCACGCACACCGGGTTCGCTTTCGAGCCTTCGGCTGTGATCGACGGCACGACGACCGCGACGGGCGCCGCCAGCGATAACAGCACGACAAGCCGCTTGCGTTTCGACTGCATGTGTTCCTCCAATTGAGTTACGGGCGCGACGAACCAAAGGGGTACGCCGCAGGGGTGAGTAGGCCGCCACGACTGTGAGCGGCCTTGGTTTCGGTGAGTCCGCCGCCCCACACGATTTGCCTCGACGCGGCGACTTCCGCGTCGAACGTCCCGCCGTCGGCCGCTACCTCACGGCGAGATTTCCAAGAAAGTGCGTAACGAAACGGAACCGACCGCGCCTACAGGGATGGAGGGCTGAACGATCGGCCCCTCTCTGCGCAGAGCAGCTCTGACAAGAGGAGACCCACCATGAAGCACGTCGTACGAGCAATCATCGCCGCCCTCGCGGTCGGCGCCCTGGGCGTCGGCTTCGGCGCCTCGGCCGCTTCGGCCGAGCCCGTGGAAGTCGGCTGCGACAGCAGCACGCCGGTCCTCGTGCCGATCGTGCAGCTCTTCGATTCCGTCTGCATCGGCTGATCCGGGGCCACGCGGGCGGGGTCGCTTGATCGCGGCTCCGCCCGGACCGGTCGGCCTCGGGCGTGCCCGGGCGAGAGCGGTCATGAGTTCGGGAATCCCTGGCACGGCCATGCGGGCGTGCGGTCGAAGTCGTCGTCGCCGGGGTGGATGGCCCAGTCTTCGGCCCGGTATCGCTTGCCGTCCTCCACGAGACGCCAGCATCCGGGGGCGGGCTGACCTGGCGGGGTGCCGGTGGAGTCCCACCGGATGACGGCCGCGTCCTTGACGAAGCTGTGGTCGTCGGGCGCGCCGAAGTATGCGGCGGGGGTGTACGGGTTCGGGCTTGGTCGCTGCGGGATGGCGTGCAGGCCGCGGTCAACATTGGCGGGCGTCAGCCGTGGCCCGGCCGCTTGGATGCCCCAGAAGAACAGGAGCATCTCGTTGTAGATCTCGTTGCCGACGGCGCCCGTGCAGTCGGGGCAGCCCTCGTGTTGCGCCTGGTACCACTCCTGCCCTTGTTGCTGCTCGGACCACCGCCGCTCGAACCAAACGCCGAAAGCGTTGAGCATCTGAGCCTTTGGCGCCCCGGCAGCCCAACCGGCGCTGCAACAGGTGTTGGGCACGATCGTCCACTCCGGGTGCCAACCTGTCGCGTCTGCGGCCGCGAGCCAGGTCACGGAGTTGCCGAACTGCAACACCGTGGTAACCCCATCGACGCGTGCCCATTTCGCCATGTCTTGGGCGGCGTTGCCGCTCGACGGCTGGATCGGCCCTACCTGGTGTCCGCACCGTTGACCGACACCTTCGACGATGAGCTTTGCGCCGAGCTGATCCGGGTCGGCACCGCGGTCGTACAACATCGCGAAGCGCCGAGGTTTGACCCGGTCGGGTAGCTCGCCGGAGTAACGCGCCGGGCGTCCGGCGAGCTTCTCGCAGATGAAGCCGACCAGATTGGCGGCGTAGGACTGCACGTCGGGCGTTGAACTGATCACGTAGGGCTGTCGGGCGTGCATGAACTGGCGGTCGCCGCCCCGGACCGAGGACAGAACCTGGCGTTGCGAGGCTTCCGTCGCGAGGACCGTGCTGTCGCCGGCGCCGAGGATGGCGAACGGCTTCAGCCGCTCAAGAACGTCGAGATAGCCCGCCCGGACGTCGTTGCACGGGACATGGGCGAGCCAGCCGTGCACGCGTCGCCCGTACAGCTGGAAGCGGTCCCCGAAATACCGGAACATGCCCGCGTAGGCGGGTGCGGCCGGCGCCGTTGACGAGCCCGGATCGTCCAGGTCATCGAGCACCGTGCCCGCGCTGGAGCAGCCACCCAACAAGACCAACTGGATCTCGGACGCGGTCACTCCTTGCCACGTCGCCCCGTGGTTGTCCCCGTCGAAGTAGGCGATGCAAGGCGGCGAGAGCGGGTCTTCGGTCTGTCGGGGTGGCCGGCCGACGCACCGTTTCGTTCCCGGTTTGCGTGCTCCCGAGGGGCCGGTCGCGGGCTGGATCGTGGTCGTCGTGGTCGTCTCAGCCGGCCCCCGCCCAGGCCCGAGCCCCGTGCCTGTTCCGCCGCTGCCGACGCCAGCCGAGATTGTCTGGCCGAAACTGCTCAACGGAGACGCGGCGCTTTCGCTGCGACCGGGGACGGGCGCGAACTCGGCCACCGTCGGCGGCCCGGTTTGGGGGACCACGAGCGCGGAGGGGAGCAGCAGAGCAGTCACCAGCGCGGCCACCGTGTAGCCCGCCAACGGGTACCGGCGCCGCCGCCTCTCGCGGCTTCGCCCGTTCATGGTTCGATCCCATCTGCGCCGCCCGGCTCAGCGTGACGAGGCCCGCCGGCCTGGCGGTTCACCGCCCGGGTGCGAGTTTCCGTAATGGCACGAAAGTCACCATAAAGGTGCGACTGATATATAACAAGCAGATTCTTGTATTTCAGCTACTCCGCCGTGCATACCAGCCGGGGTGGGGCCGAGGAACGCCGTGACGTGAAGCAGCTCGGCCGCGTTGGCGACGGTCGGGTGAGTGGGAGCCGATGTGGGCACATGCTCGTTCAGAGCGCGTCGGAGCGGGATCGGAAGTCGCGACCGGCCTGGCAGGGTTTGCACCGGTCGCGGGGGACGAATCTGCAAGCCCACACCCCGTTGCTCACCAGCGGTCGAAGGTGCTCGCCCACCGCCACCAATCGGCACGGCCGGAACCGCGGGCTATATCACCACCAAGTCAGGCTGCCAACACCGGTGGGCAGGAGTGTGTTCGCGTAAGGATGGGGCGGTGCGGGACGGCCATGAGAACAAGATCAGGACGCCGGCAAGATGGCTTACCTGCGCGCTCGCAGCGGTCGCCCTCGTGCTCGTGTCCGTGCCTCGGGCCGGTGCCGACCAGCAGGCCATGGAGCCGAACTCCGTCCTGGCTGCCGACAAACTGCAAGGCGCGCAACTTGAGAGGCCGGCTGACGGCCGGCTCCGGGGCTACCGCTTCGCTGTGACGATCACCGACGCAGGCACGGCCGACGCCTT
>JAXDPV010000158.1:0-31998 GCA_034668185.1 Actinomycetota bacterium | reverse complement strand
GACCTGGTTCCCGACTCGACCCTGGCGTTGTCGCCGGCCGACGTGCGGTCCCGGGTGGCCGGCGGCGACTGGCGTTCGCTCCTCGCCGTTTGATGAGCCTGTTGCTGACCGACGAGCAGCGGATGTTCCGCTCGGTGATGCGCGAGTTCGCCGAGGAGAAGATCGCTCCCCGTGCCGCCGAGATCGACGAGTCGGCCACGTATTCGTGGGAGAACTTCGAGGCTTGCCGTTCGATGGAGCTGCCCGCGCTCGGCATTCCGGCGGAATACGGCGGGGCCGGGGCCGACCACGTGACCCACGCCATCATGGTCGAGGAGCTGTCCCGGGTGTGCGCCTCGACCGCGCTGACGATGATCATCTCCAAGCTGGCGATGATCCCGGTGATGGAGTGGGGCTCTTCGTCTTTGCGCTCGACGTACCTGCCCCGCATCGCATCCGGCGAGTGGCAGGGGTCGTACTGCCTGTCCGAGCCCGACGCCGGCTCCGACGTGGCCGCCATGAAGACCCGGGCCGAGCGCGACGGCGATTCGTATGTCTTGAACGGGTCGAAGCACTGGATCACCAACGCCGGCGTGTCGAGCGTCTACACCGTCTTCGCCAAGACCGATCCTTCCGCCGGGCACCGCGGCATCTCGTGCTTCGTGGTCGAGAAGGACTGGGGCGTGCGGGTGGGCAAGCTCGAGCACAAGCTCGGCGTGCGGGGGTCGCCCACCGGCGAGGTGCTGTTGGAGGACGTGCGGGTGCCGGCTTCGAACTTGGTGGGCGAGGAGGGCCAGGGCTTCTACATCGCCATGGGCACGCTCGATCGTTCCCGCCCCGGTATCGGCGCCCAGGCCGTCGGCATCGCCCAGGGTGCGATCGACTATGCGATCTCCTACCTGCGCCAGCGCCAGCAGTTCGGCCGGCCGCTGGCCGAGTTCCAGGGGTTGCAATTCATGCTGGCCGACATGGCCATGAAGACCGAGGCCGCTCGTGGCCTGGTCTACCGGGCGTGTGCATTGATCGACGAAGGCGACCCCCGGGGCGAGCTCACCCTGGCCGGCGCCATGGCCAAGTGCTTCGCCTCCGACACCGCCATGGAGGTCACCACCAACGGCGTGCAGTTGCTCGGCGGCTACGGCTACACCAAGGAGTTCCCCATGGAGCGCTTCATGCGGGACGCCAAGATCACGCAGATCTACGAGGGCACCAACCAGATCCAACGGGTCGTGATGGCCAAGCGCCTGCTCGGCTGAACTGGCCCGCGCTCCGCTTTTGACAGCCCGATGCCGTCAAATTTGGCGGCATCGAGCTGTCAAAAGCGCTACAAACGGCGCAATGAGCGCGACCCCGACAGAGACGGCCGGCTGGTACGCCGAGGCCTGGAACGTGACCGACCCGGTGAAGCGGCGTGAACTATTGGAGTTGGCGTGCAGCCCGGGCATTCGCTTCCTCCAGGAGGGCTGGGAGCACGAGGTCGTGGGCATCGACGCCCTCGACCGGACGATCGCCGAGTTCCAGGCGTCTTGGCCCGAGGGCGTCGACGTGCGGGTCGAGCTGACCACGCCGGTGGACTCGCACCACGGGTTCGGGCGGGGCGGGTTCGTGTGGATCTTCGGCGAGGACAAGGGCTACGGCACCGACTTCGCCGAGGTCGGCGACGACGGCAAGATGAAGACGATCGTGGTCTTCGGCGATCCGGGCCCGCCGTCGTCGGCGCCAGCGGCGGCGTCGTCGTGAGGACCCGGATGTTGTTCGCCACCGTGGCCCTGCTCGTGGCCCAGGTCGTCCACGGCG
The DNA here is from genome assembly GCA_034668185.1 of Actinomycetota bacterium. Lineage (GTDB taxonomy): Bacteria > Actinomycetota > Acidimicrobiia > Acidimicrobiales > CADCTF01 > DATLED01. The sequence continues at coordinate 30,222 of JAXDPV010000158.1, read as the reverse complement.
CCGTCCCCGTCGACCCGAACAAGCCCGAGAGCGAGTCCTTCGTCGGGTTCTACGTCGGCCTGCTGTTCCTGGCCCTGACCGCCATCGCCATCGTCGGCATCCTCCAACGGGCGCGGTACGGCCCTCGGCTGGCGGCGTGGACGGGGCTGGCCGTGGCCGTCGGCTTCGTCACCTACCACGCGGTCCCGTGGTCGAGCGCGGTGAGCAACCCCTACCTGGGCCAGCCGGTGGGCGCCCCGGCGTGGTTGAGCGTGGCCGCGGCCGTGGCCGCCGGCGGGTGGTGCGCCTACGAGGGCAGAGACCTCATCCGGCCGCCGAAGCCACAGGCCGCACCCGCCGCCTAGAAAAGTGCCCGCCACCTACGACGACGTCGCCGCCCTCGCCATGGCGTTGCCCGAGGTGACCGAAGGCGAGCGCCACGGCCGGCGCACGTGGTCCGTGGCCGGCAAGGGCTTCGCCTGGGAGCGGGCGTTCAGCAAGGCCGACATCAAGCGCTTCGGCGCCGAGACGCCCCCGGCCGGCCCGATACTCGCCGTCCGCACCAGCAACCTCGGCGAGAAGGAAGCCATCCTCGCCGACCCGCCCAAGGGCTTCTTCACCATCACCCACTTCGACGGCTACGCCGCCGTGCTCATCCAGCTCGACGTCGTCACCAAGCGGGCCTTGAAGGAAGCGGTCATCGACGGCTGGTCGGCGTGCGCGCCCCCGTCGCTCCAGCGCTGAGGAACGACCACCGCCAGGCCGTATCGTTCGACGCCGTGGACGCCGCCTGGTTCCGAGCCATCAACCGACTCCAAGCCCGCACGGCCTGGGCCCACCCCGCGGCCCGGTGGTACGCCAAGGACGGGATCGTGCTCTTCGGCGTCCTGCTGGTGGTGGCCTGGCTGTGGCGGCGGCGCGACGGCGAGGCCGACGTCGAAGGCGTGGCCGCGGTCGTCGGCACCGGCGTGGCCATCTTCGCCGCCCTCGGCCTCGGCCAGGTGATCGGCCACGCCGTCCACCGGGCCAGGCCGTATGCGGCCATGCCCTACGTCCATGTGCTCGTGGCCCGCACCCACGACTTCTCCTTCCCCAGCGACCACGCCACCGCCGTCGGTGCCGTCGCCGTCGGCCTGCTCCTCTGCGCCTGGCCCCTCGGCTGGGTGGCGGCCGGGCTGGCCGCGCTCATGGCCATCACCCGGGTCTACGCCGGCGCCCACTACCCGGCCGACGTCGTCGCCGGCCTGGTCCTCGGCGGCGCCGTCGCCGCCCTGGTCGTGGCCGCGGCCAGGCGCGCCCTCACACCCGTCCTCCGGGCCGCGCTCGGCACTCCACTGCGGCTGCTGATCGCCCGCTGATGGACGAACCCCGGCTCGTCGACCGGACGTTCGGCGTGGCCATGGTGCTGAAGGGCCTGCACGGCCTGATCGAGACTATCGGCGGGATCCTCCTCATGGTGCTGCCGGTCTCGGCCATCGACAACGCCGCCGTCCGCCTCACCAGGGTCGAGCTCTCCGAGGACAGCCACGACTTCTTCGCCCACAACCTGCTGCGCCTCACCGCCGACCTCCAACACACCCGCACCTTCGGCGCGATCTACCTGCTGTCCCACGGCCTGGTGAAGGTGGTGCTCGTCATCGCCCTCCTCCGCCGCCAACGGTGGGCCTACCCGGCCATGCTCGCCTTCCTCGTGGCCTTCATCGCCTACCAGTGCTACCGCATGACCTACGCGCCCTCCATCGGCCTCGTCCTGCTCACCGTCTTCGACGCCTTCGTCGTCTGGATCGTGTGGGTCGAGTACCGGGCATGATCGACAGGACGGGGTGTTCCGCGTTTACTGTGCGGAATGCAAGTGGATCTGCCCGAGGCGCGCCTTCGCGAGATCAGCCGACGGAACGAGGCATCGGGCGCCCGTGAGCGAATGCTCGCCGAGGCCTTCGTGCAGTTCTACAACCCGGGCATCCGGGCCGCGGGCATCGACCGCATCATCGAGCGTTCCGGCGTGGCCAAGGCCACCTTCTACCGTCACTTCCCCTCGAAGACGATGCTGATCGCGGCCTACGTGAAACGGCGCAGCGACGCCTTTCTCGAATGGCTGGCCGAGAGCGTCGACGAGCGCGAGGCCGAACCCACCGGCCGCCTGCTCGCCATCTTCGACGCGCTGGCCGACCTGTTCGCCGACCCCGACTTCAACGGCTGCCCGATCAACAATGCCGTGGCCGAGGTCGGGGTCCAGTCGCCGCCCGTGTTGGCCGAGGCGGTGGCGGCCAAGATCGCGCTGGTCGACTACGTGCAGGCCTTGGCCACCGCCGCCAAGATCGGCCGGCCACAGGACCTTGCCCGCCAGTGGTCGTTGCTGGTCGACGGCGCGTTCGTCGCCGCCCAACGGACCCACGACCCCGACCCCGCGGCCTGGGCCAGGATGGCCGCGGTCCAGATCCTCGACCGCCGGTCGTAGCCTGGACGCCCGATGGCGTGGGACGAGCTCGACGGCGGTGACGGGTTCGTGCTCCGCCGGCCGAGGGAGGAAGAGGCCAAGGAGGCGTTCGCCCTCCTGCACGACGCCGAGGTCAGGCGCTGGAACCCGCAGCACGACGTGACCAGCGAGCGGGCCGTGGCCGAATGGTGCCGGCGGGGAGCCGACTGGTCGGCCGGCGACCACGCCACCTTCTCCATCGTCGAGGGCACCACCGGCCGCCTCGCCGGCAACGTGTCGCTGCACCGCATTGACACCGACCACGACTCGGCCGACGTCGGCTACCGCATCGCGCCATGGGCCAGGAACCGCGGCCGGGCCACCCTCGCCGTCGCCGCGGTCACCGAATGGGCCTTCGCCACCCTCGGCCTCTACCGGGTCCAGCTCCAGCACGCCATCGCCAACGAGGCCTCGTGCAAGGTCGCGACCAACGCCGGCTTCGTCCTCGAAGGCGTCCTACGCCAGGCCAGCCGCATCGGGCCGGCGCCCACCGACCGCAGCGACGACCACCTCCACGCCCGCCTGGCTACCGACTGACGCGGCCCGAACGCCGGCGCTCGGCCAGCCAGGTCGTGAGCTCGTCGCCCGGCGCCGGCCGGCTGAGGAAGTAGCCCTGGGCCTGGTCGCACGAGAGCGAGCGCAAGGCGTCCCACGTGGCCGCGTCCTCCACGCCCTCGGCCACGACGGTGAGCCCGAGGTTGCGGGCCAGGTCGATCGCCGACCGCACGATCACCAGGTCGTTCGGGTTGCTGGTCATGTCCGCGACGAACGAACGGTCGATCTTGAGCTCGTCGACGGGGAGCTGCTTGAGGTAGGCGAGCGACGAGTAGCCGGTGCCGAAGTCGTCGATCGACAACCGCAGGCCCATGGCGTGCAGGCGCGAGGCCGTCTCCATGGCCCGCACCGGGTCGGCCATGAGCATACTTTCGGTGATCTCGAGCACGAGGGCCGACGGCGGGAGCCCGGCACCGGCGAGCAGGCGGGCCACGTCGCCGGGGAACTCGGGGTCGTGGAGCGTGCGCACCGAGAGGTTGACCGCCACGTCGACCTCGACCCCTCCGGCCCGCCACGCCGCGCACTGGGCCATGGCCGCCTCCAGCACCCACAGCGTGAGCGGCCGGATGAGCCCGGTGTGCTCGGCCAACGGGAGGAAATCCATCGGCGCCAGCAGCCCGTCGCGAGGGTGGTCCCAACGCACCAGGGCCTCGACCGAGCGGACGTCGCCCGTCGCCATGTCGGCCTTGGGTTGGTAGTAGACGACGAGCTCGCCCCGCTCGAGGATCGCGCCCCGCAGCTCGGCCACCCGGCTGAGCCGGCGGCGGCTGTTGGGGTCGCTGGCCTGGTCGTAACGGGCCGCGCCACTCCGCTTCTCCTTGGCCACGTAGAGGGCGACGTCCGCCCGTTGCATCAGGGCGGCGGCGTCGTCGCCGTGTTCGGGATAAGTAGCAACCCCGACGCTGGCCTCGACCTGGATCGAGAGGTCGTCGACGAGGAACGGCTCTTCCAGCGCGGCCCGCAGGTCGTCGGCGACGTGGAGGGCGGTGGCCGGGTCCTGCACGCCAGGCAGGAAGACGGCGAACTCGTCGCCCCCGAGCCTGGCCACGAGCTCGCCGGCGCCGAGCCGGGCCTGGAGCCGCGTCCCGATGGCGACGAGCACGCGGTCGCCGGCGTCGTGACCCAAGGTGTCGTTGATCTCCTTGAACCGGTCGAGGTCCATGAGGAAGACGGCCGCGCCCGTGCTCGACTGGCGGCAGCCCTCGATCCCTGTGTCGGCCGTCGCCTGGAAAGCGGTGCGGTTGGGCAGCCCGGTGAGGGCGTCGTGCATGGCCATGTGCTCGTTCTCGGCCGCCTGCTGGCGCAGCCGCCGCGACGCGCCCCGCACGATCCTGAACAGGCAGAGCCACAGCAGGGCCAGGCCGGCGGCCAGCAGGGCCAGCCGCTCGAGCACGTCGTGGCGGATCTCCTTGGCGATCGGCGCGTAGGGCAGGTAGAGCTCGAAGGCGCCGGCCGGCGCATGTCCCTCGGACAACGTGATGGGCACGTAGACCTCGAGCAGGTCGCCGAGCCCTTGCTCCTGGCGGTTCTCGGCGGCGGCGGCGTGGCTGATCTCGGAGGCGACGTGGCCCTCGAGCGCCTCGGCCAGGTCGTCGCTCTTGACGAAGGCCCGGCCGACGAGCTCGGGGCTGTCGGAGTAGACGACCACGCCCCGCGTGTTCCATACCTTGATCCTGGCGACGAAGCCGTTGAGCTGCCCGGTCTGCACCGAGGCGTCGAGGGCGGCCCGCTGCTCGTCGCTGAGGCCGAGGTGCAGGGCGCGCTCGTCGAGGTGGGGCTGGATGGCGAGCCGGCTGCTGACGACCGCCGCCTGCCGGGCGTTCTCCATGGCCCGGTCCCTGATCTGCTGCGCGCTGGAGAAGCCCAGGACCGCGCCGAGAACACCGATCAGCACCAGGCTCAGCAGCCCGAACTGCGCAACCAGACCGAAACGACGCACGCCGTCCTCTCTCCGCTCGGTGTGTATCGGCAAGCTGCGGCCGGGACTTTCGCCTAATCGACCAGCGACTGGGCGCAGGCGATACCGGCCGAGGCGCCCTTGGCCACGGCGTTGGCGATGAGCTGCACGCCGGGGGTGAGGTCGCCGGCGGCGAACAGGCCGGGCACCGAGGTGACGCCGTCGCGGTCGGCCGCCACGCAGCCTTCGTCGGTGAGGTCGGCGCCGAGGGCCGCGGCCAGGCCGTGGTTGGGCTCGTGGCCGATGCTGAAGAAGGCGAGGTCGCAGGCGATCGTCGTCCCGCCGGCGAGGCGCACGCCTTCGAGGTGGCGGCGCCGGCCGACGAGGCCCACGGCCCCGTCCTCGATCACCTGGACGCCGTGGTCGACGAGCCGGCGGCGCTCGTCGGCCGCGGCTTCGAAGCCGTGGCCGTCGGTGACGACGGTGATCGACTTGGCCCAGGTGAGCAGGCCGAGGGCGAAGCCGGCCACGTGCCCGCCCCATCCGAGGACGACGACGTCACGGCCCTTGGCCTCGTAGCCGTCGCAGCTCGCGCAATGGAAGACGTCGGCCCCGTAATGCTCGAAGAACCCGTCGAGCTCGGGCAGGCGATCCCGCACCCCGGTGGCCAGCACCAGGCGCTTGGCGGTGACGACCCGGCCGCCGCCCAGCGAGACCTCGAATCGCCCGGTCGTCCCGGCCACGGCCTCGACCCGCCCGTACTCCAGGGTCACGGTCGGGTAGCGCAGCACCTCCTCGGCCCCGCGCTGCCGCAACTCCGACGGAGGTGTCGGGTCGCAGCCGAGGTAACCATGGGCCAGGTCGACGGCGGCGTTGCGGTACTCCTCGCTGTCGACGATCAGCACCGAGCGGCGGTAGCGGCCCAGCCAGCCCGCCGCGCTCAGACCGGCGGGGCCACCGCCGACGACGACGGCGTCAACCGTCGTTGCAGCCACACAGGAGGGGTTGGTCGTCGCTGGCCTGCTCGAGCGCGGACCACAGGCGACGGAGGGTTTGGCGGATGTGGGCGACCACGGCAGCAGACCGTACCCGCGCCGGAAGACCGACAAACGGCTCTAGCCTTCCCGGCAATGGCCGACGCCCTCCGAGTCCGGTTCTCGCCGTCCCCGACGGGCTATTTCCACGTCGGCTCGGCCCGCACCGCCCTGTTCAACTGGCTGCTGGCCCGCCAGCACGAGGGCGGCCGTTTCCTCCTGCGCATCGAGGACACCGACGAGGCCCGCAACCGCCCCGAGTGGACCGAGATGATCTACTCGTCGATGACGTGGCTGGGCCTCGACTGGGACGAGACCTACCCGCAGTCGCGCAACGTCGCCCGCCAGGTGGAGGTGGCCGAGCAGTTGTTTGTCGCCGGCCACGCGTACTACTGCGCGTGCACCGCCGAGGAGGTGCAGGCCCGCAACGCCGCCCGGGGCATCAAGACGCCGGGCTACGACGGCCACTGCCGCGACCTGGGCCTCGACCCCGGGCCCGGCCGGGCCCTGCGCTTCCGCACGCCCGACGACGGCAAGCTCACGCGGGTCGACGTCATCCGCGGCACCACCGACATCGACCTGTCGACGGTCGACGACTTCGTCCTGCTCCGGGCCAACGGCTCGCCCCTGTTCGTGTTGGCCAACGCCGTCGACGACATCGACGACGCCATCACCCACGTGGTGCGGGGCGAAGACCACCTGTCGAACGTCGAGAAGCAGATCCTCATCCGCCGGGCCCTCGGCGTGGGCGAACCGGTGTGGGCCCACCTGCCGATGATCGTCAACGACAAGCGCCAGAAGCTGTCGAAGCGCCGCGACAAGGTCGCGCTGGAGATGTACCGCGACGACGGAATCCTCCCCGAGGCCCTGCGCAACTACCTCGGCACCCTCGGGTGGGCGCCGCCTGGCGACGAGGAGATCGTGCCGCTGCCGACGATGGTGTCGGCCTTCCGGCTCGAGGACGTGAACAGCGCGTCGGCCGCCTTCGACGTCAAGAAGCTGCTGGCCTTCAACGGCCACTACCTCAGGGCGTTGCCCCGGGAGGAGTTCGTGTCGCGGTCGCTCGACTGGTATCGCACGACCGTGCTCGAGCCCATGGCCGACGTCGTGCAGGAGCGGGGGGCGACGATCCCCGAGACCCTGTCGATGACCGACTTCTTCCTCCACGACGCGCCGCCCATCGACATGGCGTCGTGGGACAAGGCGGTGGCCCGCAACCCCCAGGCGGGCGCGCTGCTCGGCGCCGCCGTCGAGGGCTACTCCGCGGTGGCCGGCGAGGACTGGACGGCCGAGAAGCTCCACGACCTCACCGAGGAGATCGGCTCGCGGTTCGACCTCTCCCTCGGCAAGGCCCAGGCCCCGATCCGGGTGGCGGTCACCGGGCGCTCGGTCGGCCCGCCGCTGTTCGAGTCGCTGGTCGTGCTCGGCCGCGACCGCACCCTCGCCCGCCTCCAGCGCGCCCTCACCCGTTTGGGCAGCGCCAGTGCGCCATCGCGCTCTGGCCCTTCCCAAACGTGACGCCGCTGCGGTTGCTGCGGCGGCTGGTCACCTTCGCCGTCGTGGCCTTGGCCGTGTACCTCGGCGTGACCTTCGTGCAGGTGTGGCAGGCGGCCAGGCGGGACGAGGCCCGGCCGGCCGAGGCCATCGTCGTCTTCGGTGCGGCGCAGTACAACGGCCGGCCGTCGCCGGTGCTGCGGGCCAGGCTCGACCACGCCGCCGACCTCTACAAGCAGAAGATCGCGCCGACGATCGTGGTCACCGGTGGCAACCGGCCCGGCGACCAGTCGAACGAGGCCGCGGCCTCGGCCGACTACCTGCGCACCACGTACCGCATCCCCGAGTCGGCCATCCTCCGGGAGACGGCGTCGTCGAACTCGTGGCAGCAGATGGCCTCCGCGGCCAACGAGCTGCGCAAGCGGGGCAAGGAGCAGGTCGTGCTCGTCTCCGACCCGTTCCACGCCGCCCGGGTCCAGGCCATGGCCGACGAGCTGGGCCTGGTGGCCCACGTCTCGCCTACCAGGACCTCGCCCATCAAGGGCACCAGGGAGCTGCGCTACTTCGGGCGCGAGACGGTCGCCGTGGCCGCCGGCCGGGTCGTCGGTTTCCGCCGCCTCATGGGCATCGACAAGGCCGTGGTCAAGGTGCGAGGAGCGGCCGGCAGCGGCTAACATTCTTGGACCCATTCGGGGGTGGTGTAATCGGCAACACAACTGGTTCTGGACCAGTTATTCGGGGTTCGAGTCCTCGCCCCCGAGCTTGATCGCCCGCCAGACCCGCTCGGCGGTGCACGGCATGTCGATGTGGCGGACGCCGAGGTGGGCGACGGCGTCGACCACCGCGTTCTGCACTGCCGGTGTGGCCCCGATCGTGCCCGACTCGCCGATGCCCTTGGCCCCGAGCTCGTTGAGCGGCGTGGGCGTCTCGAGGTGGACGGTCTCGAAGCTCGGCAGCTCGGTCGCGCTGACGAACCCGTAGTCGGCGAAGTTGCCCGTGATGGGGTTGCCGTCGGGGTCGTAGACCATCTCCTCGAGGAGGGCTTGGGCCGCGCCCTGGGCCAGGCCGCCGTGCACCTGCCCCTCGGCGATGAGCGGGTTGAGGATGCGCCCGGCGTCGTCGACCGCTACCAGGCGGATCAGCTCGACCCGCCCGGTCTCGGTGTCGACTTCGACCACGGCCACATGCGCGCCCGAAGGGAAGGTCGCGCCGACGGACGAGAACACGTGCTCGACCACCAGCCCGCCCTCGCCGGCCGCGGCCGCGACCTCGCCCCAGTCGCGCGACACCGCCGGCGTGCCGGCCACGTGGAAGCGCCCGGCGGCGGTGTCGAGGACGACGTCGTCGGGGTTGGCCTCGAGCAGCTCGGCCGCCAGTTGGCGGGCCCGCTCGACGGCCTCGCCCGCGGCCTGGTGCATGGCCACGCCCCCGACCTGGAGCGAGCGGGAGCCGCCGGTCATCCCGCCCTGGGGCACGAGGTCGGTGTCGCCGTGGACGACGTCGATCTTCTCCATCGGGATGCCGGTGCGCTCGGAGATCAACATGGCCCAGGCGGTCACGTGGCCCTGGCCGTGGGGCGAGGTGCCGGTCCTGGCCAGCACGGTGCCGTCGGCCCGGACCTCGACCGAGCCGTACTCCTCGCTCGGCCCGCCGCCGGTGATCTCGACGTAGACGGAGAGCCCGATGCCGAGGGCGATCGGGTCGCCGGCGTCACGGCGGCGCTTCTGCTCGGCCCGCAACCCGTCGTAGCCGGCGGCGTCGAGGGCGAGGTCGAGGGCCGCGGGATAGTTGCCGCTGTCGTAGGTCGTGCCCATGCGGGTCTTGTAGGGGAAGGCGTCGGCGGCGATGAGGTTGCGCCGGCGGACCTCGGCCGGGTCGACGCCGATCTCGGTGGCGAACAGGTCGACGGCCCGCTCGATGGCGGCCGCGGCCTCGGGCCGCCCCGCGCCCCGGTAGGCGACGGTGGGCGTGGTGTTGGTGACCACCGACGTCGAGGAGAACTCGGCGTTGGGGATGGCGTACACGCCGGTGGCCATCGTCCTCGTCATGAACGGGAGGACCGCGCCCATGCGGGGATAGGCGCCGCTGTCCTGCAGCACCTTGATGCGGTAGGCCTCGATGGTGCCGTCCCGCCGGCCGCCGATGGTGACGTCCTGGATCTGGCCCCGGCCATGGCCGAGGTTGACCATGCTCTCGCTGCGGGTCTCGATCCACTTCACCGGGCGCCCGGCCTGCTTCGACAGCCACCCCATCAACAGCTCTTCCGGATAGTTCGCGCCCTTGGCTCCGAAGCCACCGCCGACGTCGGGCGAGATCACCCGGACACCGCTCTTTTCGACCTTGTAGATGCGGGCCAGCGCGTCCCGCACGACGTGCGGGCCCTGGGTGCTGGCCCAGTGGGTGAGGCGGCCTTCGTCGGTCCAGGTAGCGGCGGCGGCGCGCACTTCGAGGGGGCAGGGCGCGACCCGCTGGTTGACGATGCGCTGGCTGACGACGACCTCGCACCCGTCGAACTCGACCGGCTTGCGGGCGGGGATCTCGAAGCTGACGTTGGTGCCGGCCTCGGCGTGGAGGAGGATGTCGTTGGTGGCCGCGTCCTGCGGGTCGACCACGACCGGCAGCGGCTCGTAGTCGACGAACACCAGCTCGGCGGCATCCACGCCCTGGCTGCGGGTCTCGCTCAGGATCACCGCCACCGGCTCGCCGACGTAACGCACGACGCCGGTCGCCAACCATGGTCGGTGCATGTCCTGGTTGAGCACGTTCATGTCGCTCGGGAACTCGCCGAGGTCGGGCTCGACGTCCTCGGCGGTGAAGACGGCGAGCACGCCGGGGGCCTGGTTGGCCTCGCTGGCGTCGAGGGTGGTGATGCGGGCCGACGCCATCGTCGAGCGGACATAGGTGACGTAGGCCGCGCCGGCCAGCTCGCCCCGCACGTCGTCGACGTAGACGCCGCCGGTGGTGAGGAACTTGGGGTCTTCCTTGCGCAGCACGCGGTGGCCGAGGATGCTCACGTTTCGTTGTCCTGTCGGTAGTGGAGGAGGCGGCCGGCGCCGGCTTTGGTGTGGCGGCCGTGGTCGACGGTGACTTGCCCGTTGACGATCACCCAGTCGATGCCGGTGGGCTCCTGCTTGGGGTCGTCGTAGGTGGCGGTGTCCTCGACGGTGTCGGGGTCGAAGACGACGAGGTCGGCGTGGTAGCCCTCGGCGATGCGGCCCCGGTCGACGAGGCCGAAGCGGTCGCACGACAGGCTGGTCATGCGGCGCACGGCTTCTTCCAACGGGATCACGTGGCGGTCGCGCACGTAGTGGGCCAGCACCCGGGGGAAGGTGCCGAAGAGCCTCGGGTGGGGCCGGCCCTTGAGGTCGGGGATGCCGTCGGAGCCGACCATCATGCGGGGGTGGCGGAGGTTGGTCTCGATGTCGGCCTCGTCGATGATGAAGTGGATGCAGATCGTGCGCTCGCCCTTTTCGGCGGTGAGGATCTTGCGGACGAGGTCTTCGAGGCTCGTGCCTTCGTCGGTGGCGATGTCGACCAGCATCCGGCCCTCGTACTCGGGGAAGGCGGGGCAGCTCGCCAGGCGGATGACCTCGGCCAGTTCGACGCTGATCTTGTCGAGGTTGAAGTACTCGATCATGCGGCCGCTGCCGGCGGTGTACGGGTAGACGTCGAGGGTGACGTCCTGGGCGGCGTCGGCCCGCGCCAGCGACTCCGCGACCTTGCCCCAGTTGGCCTGGCCCGCGGCCTTGTGGTGGGAGATGTGGACCTTGGCCCCGGCCCGCTCGCCCACGGTGATGGCTTCTTCGACGGCCTCGAGGAGGCGGTCGCCCTCGTTGCGCATGTGGGTGGCGTAGATGCCGTCGTGGGCGCCGGCGGGCTCGGCCAGGGCGACGATCTCGTCGATCTTGGCGTAGCGGCCGGGGAAGTAGATGAGGCCGGTCGAGAAGCCGACCGCGCCTTGCTCCATCGCCCGCTCGACGTGGTCGCGCATGGTCGCCAGCTCTTGCGCGGTGGGCACGCGCTTCTGGTCGCCGCTGCCGAGGACGAGTTGGCGCAGGGTGTTGTGGCCGATGAGGGTGACGGCGTTGGCCGCCGGGTTCCTCGCGTGGACGGCGGCCCGGTAGCCGTCGAGGTCGGTCCAGTCGCCGCCGAGGCCGCCGAGGAGCCCGCCGGCGGAGGCGTCGCCCGGCGTGTTGGGGATGGCGCTGAAACCGCAGTTGCCGATGACGAGGGTGGTGCAACCCTGGGCCACCTTGAACTCGAGGTTGGGGTAGGCGAGGAGGGCGCCGTCGTCGTGGGTGTGGGTGTCGACGAAGCCGGGGGTGACCGTCTTGCCGCCGGCGTCGATGGTTTGGGTGTCGTTGCCTGGCGTGCTGGTGACGTCGCCCACGGCGGTGATGCGGCCATCGGTGACCTCGATGTCGCCTTCGGTGGCGGCGGTTCCGGTGCCGTCGACGATCCTGGCATTTCTGATCAACAGGTCGGGGGGCACCGCCGGACAATAACGTCAGGGGCATGTATGACGTCGTGGTGATCGGGGCCGGGTCGGCGGGGGCGGTCGTGGCCGCGCGGGCGAGCGAGCATCCGGGGCTCGACGTGCTCCTGTTGGAGGCGGGGCCCGACTACGAGGTGGTGGCTTCCACGCCCTTCGACCTGGTCAACTCCAACGACAACTCCTACGTCGACCACGACTGGGGCTACTCCTACACGCCGGTGGCCGGCGGGCGGACCACGCCGTTCCCCCGTGGGCGGGTGACGGGCGGCTCCTCGGCGGTCAACACCGCCATCGCCCTGCGGGGGATGCCCGAGGACTACGACCACTGGGCTTCGCTGGGTTGTCCCGAGTGGGCGTGGTCGTCGGTGCTGCCGGCGTTCTGCCGCTTGGAGCGTGACCTCGATTTCGGCTCCGCGCCCTATCACGGCGACGCCGGGCCCATCACCATCCGCCGGTACCGCGACGACGAGATGACCGAGCCCCAGGCCGCGTTCCTCGAGACGGCGGCGGCCCTCGGCTATCCGTTTTGCGAGGACGCCAACGCTCCCGACTCGTGGGGCGCGGGGCCGCACCCGATGAACAAGGCGGGGCGGGTCCGCGTCTCGACGGCCATCGGCTATCTGGCTCCGGCCCGGGTGCGCCCGAACCTGACCGTGCGGGCGATGTCTCCGGTCGACCGCCTCGTGGTCGAGAACGGACGGGTGGTCGCGGCCGAGGTCGACGGCGAGCGCATCGAGGGCAAGCTGTTCGTGTTGTCGGCCGGGGCCATCGCCTCGCCGGCCCTGCTGTTGCGTTCCGGCCTCTCGATGCCGGGGGTGGGGGAGAACCTCGCCGACCATCCGGCGTCGATGGTCGTGGGCACGTTGCGCGCCGGCATCGAGCTCGACGTCGACGCGCCGTTGATGCAGACGATCCTGCGTTACACGTGCGAGGGTTCGTCGTTGCGCAACGACCTGCAGATCGAGCAGCTCTCGTTCTTCGGCGGTCGGGGCGGGCGGCCCGTCGGCATCGGCATCGCCGCCGTGGTCGAGGCCACGTTCTCACGGGGCACGGTGCGGCTCGATGACGACGGTTCGTCGGTCGTGATCGACGCCAACCTCAACGACGATCCTCGCGACGTCGACCGCCTGGCCCACGCCTTCCTCGACTCGGTGAAGTTCTTCCAGACCAAGCCGCTCGCCGACCTGGTCGAGGACATCACCTTCCCCCGCCTGCCCGTCGACCTCGACTCGGCCCGCTCGCTCGTCCGCCAGTACTGCGGGAGCGGCTACCACCCGGGCGGCACCATCCGCATGGGCGCGGCCGACGACCCTTCTGCCGTCGTCGACCAGTACGGCCGGGCCCGCGGCGTCGACGGCCTGGTCGTGGCCGACGCCTCGATCATGCCGACCGTCCCCCGGGCCAACACCAACCTCACCTGCATCATGATCGGCGAGATGATCGGCGAGTGGCTCCGCACCTCGCCCTCCCGCTACGGCCTGTAACGCCGTCCTTGGGGGTCGCCCGCCCTTGCTACCATGACGATCCGCCACACGGCCCCATCGTCTAGTGGCCTAGGACACCACCCTCTCAAGGTGGCGGCACGGGTTCGAATCCCGTTGGGGCTGCCAAAGGTGTCATTATCCGAACACCATCGCCGCCGGGCCCTTCGGGACCGGCGGTGTTCGCGTTCGGGGGTAGCTGGCCGTGAATGCGAAGGTCGGCCTGACTCGATCGCGCTCCTCGACGCATAGCTCGTGGACGAACGCATGGGCCAGCGCCTTCCTCATGACCTTTGGCGCGTCGTCGGCCGCGGTACGAGCTGACTATGAAGTACTTCAACGTCGTTGTCGGACGGGAGGTTCGGCGTCATCCTCGTCAAGGACAGCATAGAAGCCGTAGTCGCGAATAGCGTATGGCCGACGAACGTCGAACGGCGCAGCGAGGTGCGATGTCCGACTGGCGGGAAGATCCCGGAGTGCGATTGACGCCCGAGCAGCGGGCCGCGGCACGCGCCGCCGTCCGCCACTGGGCGCGGACTCGTGGTCCTCGTGAGCCGGTGTTGTGCTTCCTCGACGGCTCGATCGTCCGCGCGTGGGCGCTCGCCGCTGCACTCGGGCGTGGTCATGTCGTCTCGAACGTCTACCGCAGGCTCCGTCCGCGACGCGCGGAGCGCATCGAGTTGCACGTCCTCAGCATGTTCGCCGTCGAGATGGAGCGCACCTCACCCGAGGCGCTGCTCCTCGATCTCTACGGTGCCGGCCCCGGGATGGCGGGTCCCCTGAACGAGCGCTCGTGACCGACGTCGTCATCATCACGCCCAACGATGACCGGGTGGCGCGCCAAGTCGGCGGCTGGGGCGCGATCTCGGCCAAAGCGTTCAACGTCGAGGTCGTCGTGCTCCGAACGCGCTCTCAGTTGGACGAGCCGATGCAGGCCAGGCATGTCATCTGGTTCGGTCACGGCCTGCGCGACGCGCTCGTCGCGCGACGGGGAAGGTTCCGCCGTCAACGCGAGGCGCTCTGCGACCAGGGCAACCTTCCGAAGGAAGGTCGGATCGTGGTTGCGGTCGCCTGCTCATCGGGTGACGGTCTCGGCGCCGCCCTCGCGGAAACCACCCGCGCGGTGCGCGCCTACGTCGGATGGCTCGACGAGATGAGCTTCAGCCGAAGTGGTCCTGACCACATCGGCAACGCAATCATCGACGGCGTGCGCGCGCTGGCGTCCGGCGCAAGCGTCTACCAGGCTGTGGAGATCATGCGTGATGGACTCGAGCGCGCCCACAGCGAGTACCGCGCAGCCGGAAACCACCTGGCGCAGATGCAGGCTTCCTATTGGAAGAGTCGGCTGTTCGTCGGCGGTGATGGCAACGCTTGCATGGACGAGCCCCTCAGTTCGTGAGCTCGTCTAGGATTGAGTCGAAGCCGGGCAGCGCCACCGCTGAGATCGCCAGGATCCAGTTGGACGTATCGACGCTCACGTCGAGCATCTTTCGAAAGTCATCGCTCGCGCCGATCGACCATGCGACGAACGCGATCACCACGAAGGGCCAGAACCACATGCCTGGCTTCTCGGTCTGCTTCTTGACCTGCACGGCGATGAGACCAATGCCGAGCAAGAGTGCACAACCGAACGACACCCAGAGCTGCCAATCCTTCCCGGCGAGCGCGGCGACAGCGACGAAGGGTGCCAACCCTTCGACTGGGACGTACTTCGCAAGCTTCTCGAGATAGCCGTCGGATCCGTTCGCTCCGAGCGTCTTCAGACCTCCGCCAGGAACTGGCGCTCTCGACATCTGTGTCCCCCCTTCGACTCCTACGTGGGCAAGTCTGCCAGACCCGGGTGCACAACGCCTTGATCGGATGTATCGATCGGACCCGGGTGGGGGACGATCGCGCAGAGATGGAATGGTTGATGTCGGGAACGTGCTTCGTCGAAGCTGCTCCAGGGATCACCGGTAGCACCGTTCACCGTGACTGGCGGACGACGAACGTGCTCTGAATGGAATCGATCCTGCAATTCCGCTGAAGTCGACGGAAGCAAAACTCGCGTCGAGGTAGACCCGCTCAAAGCTCGCGCGGGGGAGGTCGACCCGCTGAAACGCGCCCCCTTGAGGTCGCGCTCGACGAACGACTCAGCCACGGCGTTGCGGTAGGCGCGGCCCTTTGACCGAGACGGCCGGCCAGAGCGCTAGAGGTGGTCGCAGATCCGGTCGGCTCCTCGCGGACGCTCCGGTCAGCGCCCAATCCCCCGCGATGTAGGATCGGGAACGCCGACCCAATAGTGGCGCGATCTCCTAACCGGCGGCCGCACAGAGCGCCCGCCCGAGAACGGGCCTGTTGTGTTGACGAGAGGCGAGCCGATTGGCGCGTATGCGAGCGTCGGGCTGTCACCTAACGCACGGCTCCGTGGTCGTCGCTCCGCCTGATTATCGTGTTGGGCCGCGTGAGCAGGATCGGTGTCCGTGCCAGCAGGACAGTGGTGTTCGGAGGATGACGCCCCAGGACTGCCAAATGGACATTGTCGAACACTCCCGGATCGGCTGCGGTCCGCGGGGATGGCAGTGGAAGTCGCCGCACGGAGTGTTGGACCGGCTCAGTCGCCGGAACATCAGTTCCCCTCCGTGTCGCGCTGGAATGAGACATTCATCAGAGAGCGCATCGATTGCGGCGGGAGAGCGAGGCGACGATGCCCTCCTGTCGCGCGAGTCGCCAGAATGACAGTCGATGGCCGCAGGATCGACAACGTCGGCAGGATGCGGTCATCGTATCCGGTGACCGATCTCGAAGTGTCCCGCCAGCGGTACTACGGCTGTCTCCAGAAGCGTCGCCAAGTCGTCGATCGTGACGAAGAGCGCCCCTGGTGGCACAGCGAACGCGGCCGGCTCGACGAGCCGCGTAACGAACAGTCCGCGCACCTGCCAACAGACTGTCGCGTCAACGTTGAGCAACGAAGCAACGGTCGGAAGGCTTCCTGCAACGGCCGCCACCTTTGCTTGCAGCTTTTTCATGTGTTCGCCCTCGTAGTCGCGCACCCTGGCGCGGATCGCCGCTGGCGACACCGTGCGGCCGAGGTCCTTCACCTCGCAGATCCAGATTCGACGCATCTTATCCGCAACAACCAAGTCGATCTCACCGGGGATGGTCAGCCCGTGACGCAAAGCCTCTTGTTGTCGCAAGCGCGTCCGGTGCGGCAGACCGAGGGCTGACACGATCGCCGACGCGTCGCGTTCGAGCTCGCGGGCCCCGAGGATCCGGTAGTTCGCAAGGGCATCCAACAGGTCCTTGCTCATGGTGCCCTTCGGCCACGGTAGGCGCCCATCGAGGAAGGCATCACCGAGGACCTTCTGGGTGGCACGGACACACGCTGGCGCGACAAGAAGTTCGCCGGTGTCGGGATTTTCGACGAAGGGCTTCGCCATGACGCGGTGGGCTCGACGCTCCGTTTCCCAGTAGTGGAGCCCCTCCTGTCGGAGAGCGGGGCCCGTCAATGTCAGGTGCGAGATCGCAGCCTCGATCGTGTCGAGAGGAAGTCCAGACCACTCCGCCGCTGAGGTACTCAGCGCCCGAGAGTTCACGCTGACTATTCCATCGTCGTCAGCATCCAGGGCGGCGGCAGTTGCGAGGCTCGCGATCAGTCCGTTCATGCCGGTGCCGATGTCTCGATGCAGGAGCGCATCGATCCGCTCTAGGCGAGGTGGCATGTCCTCGCGAGTGAGAGCGAGGAAGGGCGCCTCGCCGCCCAGACTGGTCGGCGGAAACTCCGGTACCTCTGTGTCGTCTAGTGGCTGCCCGACTCGCAGGGGGTGTGCGCGGGAGAACTGAAGGAATCTATTGAGATCGATGCCGGCCCCGTCGTTGACCTCCGGGCGGATCCGCGTCACGCCGCTCGGCGCGACGATGATCTCGGCTCCGTGGAGTGCTCGGGCCGCTCCGGCACGGACGATTCCCATAGTGAGGACGAGCTCAGCGAGAGCCACAACCACCGGGAGATCTAGGTCGTCAGGCGTCCTGTGCCCGGTCGGCGGGTACATCAGCAGCCACTCCACCAGCAGCTCAAGCGGTCGCGTCGCAAGCGCGTCCTGTTCGGCGTCCAGGGCTTCCTCGCGCGATTCATCGGCCCACGGCGAGGCCAGCGCGAACCGGAGGCCACGCTGTCGCGCCTCGCGATCGGCGTGTGCTGCACTCAGCGCGCCCAAGACAACGCGGGCCGATGAGGGCGCCCAGTCCTTGACGGCGGCGTCCAGTGCAGCGTGACCAGCGGCCGTCAGGTGGTTCTGACACAGTTCGAACGCTGCACGATCCTTGTAGAGGCCGGGCGGTACGTCCGCTGCCCGGACATGCTCGGCTAGCAGGCGATCCGCGCGCACTCGCGTCGCCGCATTCCGCGGGAGTCGGCGCGGTGTCGTGTCGACGACGATGTCCGAGTACATCCGCAGCAGTGCGACGGGCGGTGAGTCCGTCCATGCATCGACGAACGCCTGCGTCAAGGCATCGCTATCCCAGGTCACGTTTGGTTCGCGTCGCAACTCGAGCAGGACGTGTCCCAGCGCCATGCCGAGCGCCGCGTGGGCGTTGTCGGGCTCATTCAGAAGAGCCATGACCCACCTCAGTCCAAGCCCTATTCGAAAGACGGGATCCGAGGGATGGATGGCCACGACTACCGGTATGCCGTCCTCGTTGCTCCCTTCGGGGGGTTCGAATTCGGTTGGGTCGATCTCTAGAGTCCCAATGACGACCCGGCCTACATGGCGCGCGTGCGCGCGGAGTTCCGCCCGCTCTGCGAGCGTGCCACGGATGCCGGACGCGACGACAACAGGCAGTGCTGGATCCAACCCGACTGCCCGAAGCGAATCGTTTTGATCTGCAAAGAGCACAATTGGCGGATCGGCAGTCACGAGCGCGAGCGATTGCCCCCTCCGTAGACTCGCGACGTCGCGTCGTTCAAGCGCTGCGCGGGACCACGTCGACCGAGCGCCCAACCGCGCCTCCGTGAGTACGCTCTCAACACGCTCCCACCGCGCCGACTCCTCCCAACGAGCGCCAGTGGGTGTCGGATCGATGATCACGAGCTCGCCGGTGCACAGAGGGTCGAAGGCACCGTAGCGCGACCAGCTGCGCCAGGCATCGAGGATATCGGCTGCTCCGATACCCAGTTTCGGTGCGCCCGCGAGGTCTTCGAAAAACTGCCAAACAGAGTCGATGTCCTCCTCTTGCACAGCATCCGAGATGAGCGCCTCGAACTCACTCAGGTGGAGGTGCGTGACCGGTCCTCCACCCCGGAACGCCACTTGAGCCGGGCCGCCGTAGATGACCACACGAACCACATCGGCATCGGATGAAGTTGAGCCCGTCCGCGCCGCCACCGCAGCGCCATCGGTGGCCATCAACCGTCGGCGCGCGGTGGTGAGCCTGCGCCGCAGCGTCTTCGTGTCCGCCGCAGCAACGAGCTCCGCGACGACCACGTGGCGGCGGCCCCGGAGAGCGATGACACTTTCGGCTAGTGCGCCCGGCGGGATCGAGTAATCATCGGTTGCCTCCGGCCGGCCGGCCCCTAGCAGCCCTGTGGCGCGCAGCCGGGTGAGCGTTGCGAGATGCAGGTGCACCCCCCGGTCGATTCGCGACGCCGTTGCAGCCAGAGTCGCCATTGCAGCTGCGGCCGCTGATAATCCAAACGCGGCCGGCACGAGATGGGGGCCAGCCTCGGTCTCGAGCGCCAATACGGGCCCGAGGACCGCGCCGCCCATCGAGTAGTCCAGTCGCGCAGCGAGGGTCGGTCGCGTCAGCCAGCGGAACGCACGCTCCGCCCTTTCGGCGGATTCGCACCGCGCGATCCAGGTCGGCATCGCCACAGGTTCTGCACGTGCGGCGTCGAGTTCGTCGGGGGTGACAACGGCCGGGCTTGCCGCAATACGTGCGACTCGCCCGCCGATCCACTCGTCCGGGGCGCAGGGGTCATCTCGGCCGCCGGCGTATTCCGGCCACGCCGGCGACAGCGTGACGGTGATGTCATCGAGATGACGCAGCACCACTTCGAGAACATCGGAGAGCCCAAACCCGAGAGGTCCGACGATCGAGTCATCGATTGCAGCTGCCACCATCCAAGCCGTGTCGAGGAAGCGCACGGGGTCTGTCATGTCGCCTGGATGCAGCCGTAGCCGCTCGTTCCGTACTGGGTAGCGGACGATCAGACGGGGATCGCATAGCCAGCGGTCTTCGACGGTCTGGACGTGTGGTAGCGCACGGCGTGCGGCGGCGAGCAACTCGGGTAGATCTCGGATCGTCGTCACGTCGGACCCCGTCGGCGGCCGAACCAACGTTCGCAACCAGACAGCTGAGGTAGAAGGAAGCCGGTGGCCGGCGCCTGGGCCATCCGCCGCCGCGGCCGCGAGACGGCGGGCGCTCGTGGCGGTGAACCGCCCGAGCGCCTTGTCTAGATGACGCCAGTCGGTCCGAGAGCGCCGCGCCGCATACGCGTCGGGTACTGGCCGCACGGTGGACCGCTCCTATTCACGGTGACATTGTCCCATCCGTGACCTCGCCGCACGCGGAATTTGCCGACCGGCCCGAACGCCGGGGCGCGCTTAGGAGGCCCGGGGAAGTTGCCGAGCACGCGAGGCGAGACCGCCGACCCTTAGCGACGACCGATACCGCGGTGTGCGAGCGTCGTCGTACTACCTGTCACGTCGCCCCGCCTGATGACCGTTCGGTGGCGTCAGCACGATCGGGGGCCGTTCCAGCAGCACAGGGTGTTCGGATAATGACGCCCCAAGACTGATCTCCTGCCGATGAGGGTCGTACCCTTGGCCTCGTGCCACGCCGACGCGCCGGGGTGTTGCTGCCCCTCGAGGAAGCCATCCTCGAGGTGGGTATGCGCCGCTACCGCGGTGCCGACCCCGAGTTCTACGGCTTCTCGCTGGCCGAGGAGCTGCGCTCGATCGGGACGAGCGACCGGCTGCTCGGCCACGGCACGCTCTACAAGGCGCTGGCCCGGCTGGAGCGGGACGGGTTGCTGGAGAGCGATTGGGAGGACGTCGACGCCGCCGAGGCCGGCCGGCCCAGGCGCAGGCTCTACCGGGTGACCGGCCTGGCGGCGCCGGCGGTGGCCAGGTCGCGTGCCGAGCAGGGCGACGTCGTTGCAGCGCGCCGGTGGGCAGTCGGTTGACCAAGCGGCCCGGCGGGGCGGTCCTCGGCTGGTGCGCGCTCTACACGCTGTCGGCGCCGGAGGGCGAGCGCGAACGCCGGCGGGGCGAGATCGCGGCCCACGTCTGGGACGCCATCGACCATTCGGGCACCGGCCTGCGGGCCCGTGCGCGCCTCGGTCTCGACAGCGCCCGTGGCCTCGTCGACGACCTCGTGTGGTGCAGCGAGGTCCGCCGCTCGTACGGGATGCGCGGGCTGCTGCTCGAAGCCTTCGTCGGCCCGGTGGGCGCGACCACGATCGCCGGCTTCGCCATGGTCGCGGCGTTCGCGTTCTCGCTGACCGACGTGGGGCTGTTTCCTTCGATGCGCCAGAGCGCGGTGACGCTGGCCGCGGTCGTCATGGGTTGCTCGATGGCCGACCGTCTCTGGCGCCGCTGGCGCTCTCGAAGAATGCCTTGACCCCTATCTTCCTATTCGGTACCGTCAGCCCTTGATGAGGGTTGATCGGTGGGTCATCAACCAGCCTCGCAAGGTGTTCGGCATCCTGGTACCAACGCTCGTGGCGACGTGGTTCCTCGCGGGTGTGGGCGGCAGCCGGACGCCGAGCGACGGTGGGCTGTATTACGTCGGCGCCGCCTTCTGGACGGTCTTCTGGCTGACCTTCGTCGTCACCATGCTGTACGCCGTGGTCCAACTGGTCCGGCTGATCGGAGGACGAAGATGACGTTGACCAAGAAGGTGCTCGCCGGTGCCGGCCTGTGCGCGGTGGCGGCGATCGGAATGGCCGCCCCGGCGGGGGCCGAGTTGGCGGCCAAGTCGAACGGCGTCGGCGTCTGCATCTCGCAGGTCGCTATTGCCCCTGAACAGATCCTCGGCGTGTCCAGCCTCGGGCAGGTCATCAGGAAGCTCGGCTCGACCGGCGACCTCCACCCGTTGCTCGACGGTGCCCGCAACACCTGCGGTGAGCCTCCGGGCCCCGGCCACCTCGCCTGACCCGTCAGTCGGGCGCGGCCAACGCCCGGTAGAGCTGTCCGCCGGCGCCGAGCCCGCCCCAGTGCTCGACGATCTTGCCGTCGGTGACCCGCCACATCTCCACGTGGTCGACGGTGACGACCCGGCCGGTGGCGGGCACGCCGAAGAGCTCGCCCACGTGGCGCAGGCGGGATCGGCTGCGGTGGACGACGAGGTCGCCTTCGGCCACGAGCTCGCTCTCGAGCCGCTCGACGAACTCGAGGGCGGCGAAGAACCGTCCTTGGCGGGCGCCGGTATGGGCCAGGTCGCCCTGCCAGGTGTGGGAGTAATACGACGGGGAGAAGCACTCGTCGATCACGTCCATGTCCCATCCACCCTCGGTGGACGAGCCGTGGTCGAGGAAGCGCTGCACCACTTCCCTCGGGGTCGTCTTGGTCGAATCCATGGACTGGAATCTAGAGTCGCGCATGGTCGACACCGTGGCTCGCTGGGAAAGGCCGGGCGTGGGCACCTGGCAGCTCGACTCGTCGCACTGCGGACCGGCGCCGTCGCCGATCTACCGGGAGCTGATGGAGGAGGCCGTCGACCGGGGCATGTCCGAGGGCATGCACCTGTTCGGCTCGCCGCTCCGGACGATGCAGCTCCGTTGGGTCAACGGGAAGTTCTACCGGCGGTTGGTGCCGATCGCCGGTGGTTCGTCTGACATGAAGCCGCCGCCCGGCCCGATCCTCTGGCTCGTCGCCCGCCTCCACCCCGCGTTCCGCCGGGAGGAGCGCAAGGCCAGGGAGAGCTTCGAGACCAAGCGGTGGCGGGACGAGTTGCGCCGTTGGGAGACCGAATGGAAGCCGGCGTTGGTGGCCGCCAATCTCGGGTTCACCGACGTCGACGTGCATTCGCTGACCGATGCCGAGCTCGCGTCGCACGTGTCGGCATTGCACGAGCACCTGCGGGAGTCGACGGCGTTGCACTTCAGGTTGCACGTGTCCGACATGGGCCCGCTGGGCATGTTGATGGTCCACGTCGAGGACTGCGGCCTCCACCGCGACGACACGTTCAGGGCGTTGGTCTCGGCCTCGCCCGCGACCAGGGCCCCGGCGGCGCAACTTGGGCGGATCGCCGAGGCCGTGCGCGCCGCCGGCGTCGACCTCGATTCCGTCTCGTCCCTCGACCAGGTGCGCTCGACGTCGCCGGAAGCGGCGGCGTCACTCGACGAGTACCTGCGCTTCCACGGTTGGCGGTTGACCACGGGCTACGAGATCGAGGACCGGTGCCTGATCGAGTTGCAAGACGTGGTGCTGGCGTCCATCCGGGGCGCGGTGGCCAAGGGCGACGACGGCGAACCCGCGGCGCTGGCGGCGTTGCACGGGCTTCGGGCCGAGGTGCCCGCGGCCAAGCGGGCCGAGTTCGACGAGCTGGTGGAGGATGCGCGGTTGTCGTACGGGCTCCGTGACGAGAACGGCCCCATCACCTACGAGTGGCCGGCCGGTCTGCTGCGCCGCGCGTTGTTGGAGGCCCGGGCCCGGTTGGCGGTCGACGTGTTCGAACTGAAGATCGACGAGGTCGTGGCCATGCTCAGTGGCGGCGACGGTCCTGGCCTCGACGCCATCGCCGAGCGGGCCGCCGAGCGCAAGTGGTGGGCGACGCTCGAGGCGCCGGCGACCCTCGGTCCCGAGGAGACGCCGCCGAACGCCTCGCTGCTCCCGACCTACCTCGGCCGCTTCACCAGGATCGTGCTCACCGTGGTCGACGCCCTCGAGGCCGACCCCGCGGCCGAGCCCCTCACCGGCACCGGCATCGGCACGACCACCTACACCGGCCGGGCCCGCGTCGTCCGCGACGCCGCCGAGGCCCTGGCCACGATGGAGCCGGGCGACGTCCTCGTCGCGCCGTACACCGCGCCCACCTACAACGCCGTGCTCTCGATGGCCGGTGGCCTCGTCACCGAGGAGGGCGGGCTGCTCTGCCACGCCGCCGTCATCGCCCGCGAGCTCGGCCTGCCCGCGGTCATCGGCGCGGTCGACGCCATGGCCCGCATCCCCGCGGGTGCCACCGTCGAACTCGATCCTCTCGCCGGCCGGGTCACGGTGTTGCCGGCGTAGGTCGGGTCGTTCGTCAGGCGCCGACCAGTGCGAGCAACCCGGCGCGATCGGGGCCGGCCGCGGGCGGCACGGGTTCGTCGAACGACGCCAGCTTGGCCTGCACGTCGGGGTCGGCGAGTATCTCCTCGGGCCGCTCCTCGAGCACGCCGCCGGAAGCCGCTGTGCGGGCGGCGAGGGCGAGGTCGGCCGTCGCCAGCCGTTGCAGCTTGAGGTAGTCGGCCCAGCGGGGGTCGGGCCGGGGGCGGGGGTCGACGCCCGCGATCGCGGTCTTGCAGTCGGCGACGCGGTTGCGGTCGTGCCAGATCGTCGAGCGGTACCAGGGCGTGAACTCGTCCTGGGTGCGCTCGTCGAAGCGCAGGGCCACGGCCCCGGGGTCGAGGCCGACCTCGCGGATGGTGTCGCGGAGGGCGATGGCGTGCAGCGTGCCGAGGGTGATGCCCCGCCCGAGGGTCGGGTTGGTGGCGGCCCACGCGTCGGCGACCGCGACCACCCCGGTGGCCACGGGCCGGCCGTCGACCACGAAGCGGTTCCACCGGTCCTCGATCGCGGCCATGGCGACGAGGGGCGAGATGGCTTCGGCCTCGAGGAGCTGGGGGCCGAGGGGCAGCGCACGCATGACCGCGGTCCACGGCCCTTCGTCACGGAGTCGGCGCAGCGCGGTGTCGCCCGACGAGCCGATGATGCCGATGCCACACGTCCCGTGGTCGGCGGGCAGGGCGATGAGCGAGATCGAACCGTGGGTCGTGAGCGTCGGGCCCGGCACCATTGGCTGGCCGTCGGCGGAGCGGACGTGGCGGCCGTAATAGACGAAGCCCGAGTCCTCGGCCTCGGTGACGGGCGGGCGGGCGCCGGCCTCGACCAACCACGTGGCCAGGGCGGAACGGCGGCCCGCGGCCACGACCACCAGGTCGGCGGCGATCGTCGTACCCGACTCCGTCTCGACGCCGACTACCCGCGGCACGTCGCCTGATCCGCGACTGGTCAGCAGTCGCTTGACGGCCGTGCCCCGGAGGACGGTGACGCCCTTGGTGCCGGCGGCGGCGCGGGCCACGACCGACTCCACTACCGGGCGGCGGGCGGTGAGCACGTCGAAGCGGGCCCCGTCGGGAACGAGGTCGCGCATCGGCCCGAAGAAGTTGAAGGCGTGGGCGCCGGCTTCCTCCAGGCCGGCCACGACCGTCGGCAGCTCCTTGCGGGCCACGGCGTTGAACCGGGGCAGCAGGAAGTGCGGCAGCCGGAACTGGTTCACGCCCCGGCGCTCCCAATCGTCCCAGGCATCGCCCGGCTCGCACGGTTCGGCCGGGTCCCGTTCGACCACGGTCACCTCGTGCCCATCACCGGCGAGGAGCATCGCCGTCAGCAAACCGCACACCCCGCCCCCGCACACCACGATCCCGGCCATGGGCAACGCTACCGTCCAGGTCGGCTAGCCGCGGTCCTGCCAGGTGCAGACGCAGGCCTCGTTGCCTTCGGGGTCGGCGAGGACCCAGAAGGCCCGGGCGTAGCGGTCGGTGAGGAGGGTGCCGCCGGCGGCGAGGGCGGCGGCGATGCGGGCGTCGGCTTGGTCGTGGGGGAGGGTGACGTCGATGTGGAACCGGTTGCGTTGCGGGCGGGGCTCGTCCATCTGTTGGAACCAGAAGGGCGGGCCGATGCCTCGGGGATCGGCGATGGCGACGACCTGGCCGCCGCCGTCGCCCTCGCCGGCCCAGGGCGGGTCGTCCCGATAGCCGAGGATCGCCTTCCAGAAGGGGCGGACGGCGTCGATGTCGATGGCGTCGATGGCGACCTCGACGGCGGTGGAGGTGAGCGGCTCGCTGCCGAGGCCGGCGTCCTTCGCCAGGGCCGAGATCGTGGCCGCCAGGGACGCGTCGGCGTCGGTGAGCCCGCCGGGCCGGGCGTGGGTCGTGAGCACGACGTGGACCAGGCCCGGGTAGCGGAGGTCGACGTCGGGATGGTGGTCGGCGGCCTCGGCGGCGGCGGCGATCGACTGCACGAAGGCGGCGGCCCCGTCGAACGACGTGGCCACGAAGCTGGCCTCGATGCGGCCGAGCAGCACCCGCCAGTCGTCGAAGCCCTTGCTCCCGTCGAAGTCCTCGGCCCGGAGGTTGGCAACCATCGGGCCAGGCTAGGTCGGCGCTGCCTACGGGCGGTCAGATGAACAGAAGGTTGTCAGCGGGCCAATAGTCCCAACCTGGCCCACAGCGTGTGGATCACCGTTCGAACAGGAGATCCTCGATGCGCAAGGGGTCGCCCCAGTCGGCGAGCAGGGCCGCGGCCGAGGGGTACGGGTGACGCCGGCCGGGCTGGTCGCGGTCGAGGATCGACAGCCGGTAGCCGTAGTCATCGAGCAACTGCTGGATCGCCGGGCCCGGGTCCACGCCCGACACCCGTTGCGTCATCTCGACGCTGAACTCGAGCACGAGGTCGGGCGCGGCCTCGCGGTCGCCCAACAGCCGACCGGCCCCGGCCAGCACCGACAGTTCGGCCCCCTCGACGTCGACCTTCATCAACCGCACCGGCCCGTCGACCAGGTCGTCGAGGGGCTGGGCCTGGACGAACACGCCCCGGCCGCGGCGCACCGCATCGAGTTCGGTCTCGACCAGGCCGCCGTTGCTGCCGAGGTGGGTCGCCAGGTAGCGCAGGCCGGCGGTGCGGTCGAGGGCGTTGGGCACGATCGTCACGTGGTCGAACCCGTTCTCGGCCCGGCTCAACCACAACAACCGGCAGTTCTCGGCGTCGGGCTCGAAGGCGACCACCCGACCCGAGGCACCCACCAACGAAGCCGCCAGGAACGTGTGGTAGCCGACGTTGGCGCCGACGTCGACGAAGGTGTCGCCCGGCCGCAACACGTCGCGCAGCACCGCCTCGATGTGCGGCTCCCAACGCTGACGATCGAGGATCACCGCCGATACCGACACGTCCCGCCGGTCGAGCCACAACCTGAAGCCGTCCAACGAAGCCAATGCCAGGTCGTCGTCCCCCAATCGAACCTGGAACGTGGTCGGCAACTGCTGCTGATCGAACGCCAACAACACCGCCCGCGCATCGCTCGCCGACGACACCGACACCACCAACCGGTCGAGCAACGCCTGCTCGTCCGCCGACGGCGCCCGCCCGTACGCCAGCTCGAAGAACTGGGCCGCGGTGATCGCATTCGTTCGCCGTCTCAGGGGCACGGCCGGACCGTAGCAAGCTAGGTTTGCCCCAGCGTCCACGATCCCCCTATGAGCACCACCACACAAGGGGATCACCATGGACGTCTCACCTACCGAACCGCCGGCCTTGCGCGCCCTCGGGCCGACGAGCGGCCAGCCCGAGCGCCACGGCTGCGACGTGCTGTGGACCGGACCCACCGGCCTCGTCGGAGTGCAACGCAAGACGCTGAGCGACCTGGCCGTCTCGCTCAGGGACGGCCGGCTGGCGAGAGAGGTCGCGGCCATGCGGCTGCTCGCGGTGCGGGTCCTGCTCGTCGAGGGCCGCGTCCGCTGGTCGCCGAGCGGGATGCTGACGACGGCGCGCCCATCGTTGTCGAAGGACCAACTGCGCGGCGTCCTCTGGAGTGCGCAACAGCGCGGCCTCTGGGTCGTACACACTGACGACCTCGACGACTCCGTCGCCGCCATCGCCCACCTCCACGGTTGGCTCGACAAGCCGCGCCACACTTCGCTCGAGACGCGGCGAACGACGACGCCACCGACCGGCTCGAGGGAGTGGGCCGTCCACCTGCTCCAGAGCTTCCCGCTGGTGGGCCCGGTGTCGGCGGCCAACATCCACGACCACTTCGGCCGCGCGCCCCTGTCGTGGGCGTGCCGCCTCGACGACCTGGCGGCGGTGAAGGGCGTCGGTGCGGCCCGGGCCAACGGCCTCTGGTCGGCCCTCGCTTGACCGCCGAGCGGCGGTCGGCAACGATGGCGGTCGTGGGGGATACGACCGTGGCGATTCCGACCCGGGTGCTCGTCCTCGGCATGGCCCACGAGAACGGGACGATCCTCAACGAGGAGTTGCAGCCCGTCGCCCAGGCCTGCGGCCTCACGCCCGACCAGGTCAGAAGTTGCCTCAGAAGGCTGGTGAGCGAAGGCCTGTTCGTCCGCAACGGCAACGGCCAACAAACCAAATACGAAGCGACCGAAGCCGGCATGGCCGCCCTCGGCACCGCCGTCGAACGGACGAGGCTGGCCTACGTCCAGGACGCCGCCGGAAGGGGATGGGACCGGCAGTGGCGCCTGGTCGCCTTCGCCGTGCCAGAACGAGAAAGGGCGGCGAGGGACGCCTTCCGCGACCACCTCATCAACCTCGGCGGCGCCGCCGTCCAAGGCGGGCTCTACGTCAGCCCCCACCCGTGGCACAAGGACGTCAAGGCCGAGGCCGAACGGCTCGGCATCGAAGACGCCGTCACCCTGGCCACCACCGACGACCTCGAGGTCGGCGGCGAGCACGACCCGAGAAAGCTCGCCGCCCTCCTCTGGCCCACGACCGAACTGGCCAACGCCTACGAGAAGTTCAACGGCCGCTACCAACACATCCCCGACCTCCTCGTCGAGATGCGCACCAAGCGCCAACACCTCCCCGACAGCGCCTTCCTCCCGGCCGCCCTCGCCATGACCGTCGCCTACGACGAATGCGCCGGCGCCGACCCCCTCCTCCCGCCCGAGCTACTGCCGAGACCGTGGCCCGGCCGCACCGCCAGAGAGCTGCTCATGAGCTCACGCAGACTCGCCCTCGCCCTCAGAAAAGGCCAGGGCCGCCCCGCCCTCTTCCGATGGTTCGACGAAGCCATCGAGACGATCCCCTAAAGGAGCCGCAAAGACAATGAAGTTCGGCATCTTCTACGAGCACCAGCTTCCCCGCCCCTGGACCGACCAGAGCGAGCACAAGCTGCTGAAGGACGCGGTCGAGCAGGTCAAGCTGGCCGACAAGCTCGGCATCGACTACGTGTGGGAAGTCGAGCACCACTTCCTCGAGGAGTACAGCCACAGCAGCGCGCCCGAGGTCTTCCTCGCCGCCTGCTCACAGGTCACCAAGAACATCAGGCTCGGCCACGGCATCGTGCAGCTCCCGTTCAACTTCAACCCGACGGCCCGCATCGCCGAGCGCATCGCCACCCTCGACCTCCTCTCCGACGGGCGGGTCGAGTTCGGCACCGGCGAGGCCGGCAGCGAGACCGAGCTCGGCGGCTTCAACATCGACGCCGCCGACAAGCGCAGGCAGTGGATCGAGGCCCTCGACGCCGTCACCCGCATGATGGTCGAGGAGCCCTTCGCCGGCTATGACGGCGAGTTCCTCAAGATGCCGCCCCGCAACGTCGTGCCCAAGCCGTACCAGAAGCCGCACCCGCCGATGTGGGTCGCGTGCAGCCGGAGGGAGACGATCCACCTCGCCGCCACCAAGGGCATCGGCGCCCTCAGCTTTTCCTTCGTCGAGCCGGCCGAAGCGAAGGAATGGGTGGACGACTATTACGCCACCATCGAGTCGGAGGATTGCGTCCCCGGCGGCTTCCGGGTCAACCCGCAAGTGGCGTGCGTACTGCCGATGATGGTCCACCAGAACGAGGAGACGGCCATCGAGCGCGGCCTCGACGGCGGCCACTTCTTCGGCTACTCCCTCGGCCACTACTACGCCTTCGGACAGCACAAGCCCGGGGTCACGAACATCTGGGACGAGTTCCAGGAGCGGCGGGCCCAGTTCGGCTTCGACCGCGGCATCGCGTCGCAAACCGGCCAGGTGCTCGGCGCCCAGATGCTCGAGCGGGGCATCGGCTCGCTGCGGGGCGCCATCGGCAGCGTCGAACAAGTCAGAGAGCTCGTCCGCGGTTACCAAGCCGCGGGCGTCGACCAGCTCATCTTCGTGAGCCAGTCGGGGCGCAACAAGCACGAGGACATCTGCGAGAGCCTCGAGCTGTTCGCCAACGAGATCATGCCCGAGTTCCACGACGGCGAGGAGGAGCGCCAGGCGGCCAAGCTCGACCGGCTTGCCCCCGCCATCGAGAAGGCGCTGGCCCGCCGGGAGCCGCCCCGCGAGGCGCCGTCCGACTACGTCGTCAGCCCGCTGATGCGGACATGATGGGCACCATGGACGGACGGGTCGCGGTCGTCACCGGCGCCAGCCGCGGCATCGGCGAGGCCATCGCCAAGAAGCTCGCGGCCGAGGGTGCGGCCGTGGCCGTCACCGCCCGCACCGTCGAGCCGGGCGACAGCAAGTTCGAGGGCTCGATCACCGAGACGGTCGACGCCATCCGAGCAGCGGGCGGCACCGCCATCGCCATCGCCGCCGACCTCTCCAAGCAGGAGGACCGGGCCCGCCTGGTCGAAGCCGCGCAGAAGGAGCTCGGCCCGATCGACGTCCTCGTCAACAACGCCGCGGTCACGTTCTTCGAACCGGTCGCCGAGTTCAGCGAGCGCCACTTCGCCCTCATGTTCGAGGTCCAAGTCAGGGCGCCGTTCGAGCTGGCCCAACTGGTGCTGCCCGGCATGAAGGCCCGGCGAAAGGGCTGGATCCTGAACATCTCGTCTGGCGCGGCCCGCCACCCGCAAGGCCCGCCCTACACCGGGCCGAGGCTCGGCAACGGCACCGTCTACGGCATGTGCAAGGCCGCGCTCGAAC